>NZ_JAJKHN010000088.1:0-25808 GCF_020982715.1 Bacteroides sp. 1_1_30 | reverse complement strand
ATCAAGAGAAAAGCTCACGTAAAGCAAAGCTTTTCTCTTGATTTTTTAGAAAGAGGAACATTTACTGAATATCCCTATCTAACTCTGTTCGAACTGGCGCGACGGATTCGTGAAGAGCACTTGCATATTGAAGTGATTCCCGCCTCTCAAGAAATCTCGATGACTTGCATACAGCTAGGCATCCCACAAACTATCCTTTGGAATAAGCGCCCCGACTGGACATTTGACGGAGCGGACGAAGTAGACCCGCAGCGAAACTTGATTAAAGGACGTGGCGGAGCTATGTTCAAAGAAAAACTGCTCATTAGAAGCAGCCGCAAAACGTTCATCATCATCGACCCCAGCAAGCGCGTCAATCTGCTAGGAAATAAATTTCCCATTCCGGTAGAGGTCTTTCCGGACTCACTAACTTATGTAGACCATGAGCTGCAACGACTGGGTGCATCAGAAATCGTCCTGCGTCCAGCCCACGGCAAAGACGGGCCTGTCTTTACAGAAAATGGGAATTTCATCCTCGACACCCGTTTTAACTATATCGATTCTTCGCTCGAAGAACAACTCAAAACCATTACCGGTGTCATAGAGAGCGGTCTTTTCATAGGTTATGATGTCGAAGTTATCATGGCAGAGTAAAACAACGTAAACTGGAAAATCGCATTTTGTAGAGATATGAATTAAATTTGTTCTAGTACAAATAAATATAGTATAGCTCTGTATCTATTTCATTTAGCAGAATTGAGTTGTACGACACCCGGGTGTCGGTATGTATGAGACCCGGGTGTCGTACAAGTTATTATTACAGTATCTTGCATTCTTCTTTACTATAAGTCATAACTCCAATCACTGTCAGACTATAGCATTTAATTTATAACCCTTAAAACACAGATATTAAAACGTCATCAAACATATTTTTATTCAAAGCCGAAGATAATTGAAATAATAGGGAGAACACTGGGAAATTCATTAAAAATTCGGGTAGAATATTACCCCCCATCTCAAAATCAATGAGAAAAAGAGACTACTAAATAAACAAGAACAGATAAAGGAAATTTCAATAAAAGAAACCGGAAGAACCGGACAAATTGCGAAAATAGAAACAAAACAACTGAAAAACAATAAGATAGAAGAAGAAAACACGAAAAAACAGGAAGAAAAAAGATCAATAAGTCTTAGCAGAACTTGGTACATTTGCGATTGTAAACTTACCGTCAATATCAGTGATAGTACCAAGGGTAGTGCCATTCACCAATATTGAAGCACCTACGACAGGTTGTCCATCTTCTTCAGAAGTAACCAAACCGGTAACTCTGGATGTCTGCGCTGTCATCAGACCTATACCTATAAAAAGGAAGGTCATTAAGAACATCAATTTTCTTTTCATAAATTCTCTCTTAAATTTAACCTATAAACAGATTTTTTGTCTCTAACAGGTTGCGAAGATAATACTAATTATGACAAACCGGAAAAAGTGTTACGTATTTAACTAAAAAGTATTATTTTGCAAGCAGTTATCCAGCAAAAAGCAACAAACTATAACTATGAATATTCAATTTAATATATTTTAAAATAGAATTTCTATCATAAAGATATTGTCCAAAAAGATATTTTCAAGATAAAAAGAGCATTATTTCCTCCCAAATGGTATCTTTTTATCATTTTGCATCTCTCAAAAGACTAAAGAACTATTAACAATGATGAAAACTGAAACGACCATGCACCAAGTTCTGCTAAAACTTTGCGCATTTCTTATGTAGGAATGATTTCGCAGGACGTTTCCATCAAACCGGGAATAATAAAAGTCGTATTAAAAAGTGACGCGAAGGCACTGGATGAGGTTGTAGTGACAGCCATGGGTATCTCGCGTGAAAAGAAAGCACTGGGTTACGCCGTTCAGGACGTAAAATCAGATCAGCTGACGCAGGCTGCCAACTCCAATCTGGCAGGAGCGCTGCAAGGTAAAGTATCCGGTTTGGACGTTAAGCCTTCAAGTGGTATGCCAGGAGCTTCTTCACAGATCACCATCCGTGGTGCACGTTCCTTCTCGGGTGACAACACTCCGCTTTACGTTATCGACGGAATGCCAGTAACCAGTACGCCGGACGTTAGTACAGACATACAGAACAATGGTAGTGTGAGCGGAGCCGACTTCGCCAACCGTGCGGTAGATATCGACCCTAATGATATTGAAAGTATCAACATTTTGAAAGGACAGGCTGCTTCTGCACTTTATGGTATCCGTGCATCCAATGGTGTGATTATCATCACAACCAAAAGTGGTAAAGGACTGGAAAAAGGCAAACCGCAGGTTAGCTTCTCGTCTAATGTCAGCTTCGATGTAGTCGGTCGTCTGCCGGAGTTCCAGAAAACATACGCACAAGGTTCGGGTGGAGTATTCAGCACTACTTCGGGAACGTCTTGGGGACCTAAGATTTCCGAACTTCCAAACGACGCAACGTATGGAGGTAACACGGATAACGAATACACGCAGAAGTTCGGTAAGCAACAGGGAAAATATTATGTTCCCCAGCGTGCAGCAGCCGGTCTTGACCCGTGGGCTACTCCACAGGCGTATGACAATGCAAAAGACTTCTTCGACACAGGAATCACCTGGAGCAATTCATTGAATGTAGCGCAGATGCTCGACAAGAGCTCCTACTCTATCTCATTGGGAAATACACATCAGGACGGTATTATCTCAAGCACTGGTATGGACAGATATAATGTAAAGGTTAGTGCTGACACGAAACTGACCAACAACTGGAGTTCCGGATTTACAGCTAACTATATCACTACTTCTATCGACAAGGCAGTGACTTCCGGTAACGGTCTGTTAAGAACGGTTTACGCAGCTCCTCCCAGCTATGATCTTGCCGGTATTCCAAGTCACGTAGACGGTAACCCGTACACACAGAATTCTTTCCGTGGTAGCTTTGACAACGCTTATTGGGCGATGGAAAACAACAAATTCACAGAAGATACCAACCGTTTCTTCGGAAATGTATACGCAAGCTATCAGACTGATTTTGGTACAACCAACCACAAGTTGAACGCAAAATACATGGTCGGCGTGGATGCTTACACCACTCACTATGTAGACAGCTACGGATACGGTAGTAATACCGGTGGCGGTCGCGGACAGATCGAAAACTACGGCTGGACGAACGCTACATACAACTCTTTGCTGACCATCAACTATGACTGGCGCATCAACGAGGACTGGGGATTGAATGCTGTATTGGGTAACGAAATTATCCAAAGTAACAGAAAGAAGTATTATGAATATGGTACGAACTACAACTTCCCGGGATGGAACCACATCAACAACGCCACTACTCAACAGACAGAGGAAGAGACGTGGAAAAACCGTACAGTGGGATTCTTCGGTAACGTATCGGCTTCTTACAAAAATATGCTTTATCTGACCCTCACCGGACGTCAGGACTACGTATCTAATATGCCACGTAACAACCGTTCGTTCTTCTATCCTTCTATTTCGGCAGGCTTCATCCTGACGGAACTGGATGCATTGAAAAACAATGTTGTTAATCACGCTAAATTGAGAGTATCTTATGCGGAAGTAGGACAAGCAGGGGATTTCCTCGAAAACTACTACTCAACTCCGACATACGGAGGTGGTTTTTACACACTGACTCCGATCATGTATCCGATGAAAGGTACTACT
Organism: Bacteroides sp. 1_1_30; assembly: GCF_020982715.1. Taxonomy (NCBI): domain Bacteria; kingdom Pseudomonadati; phylum Bacteroidota; class Bacteroidia; order Bacteroidales; family Bacteroidaceae; genus Bacteroides; species Bacteroides sp. 1_1_30. The sequence continues at coordinate 22,126 of NZ_JAJKHN010000088.1, read as the reverse complement.
GCCTATACTCCGTACTACACGATTTTCGACCCGAAACTGAAACCGCAGAACACACGTTCGTATGAAGTGGGTACTGACGTGAACTTCCTCGATAACTTAATCACATTCAGTTATACGTACTCACGCCAGAATGTAAAAGACCAGATTTTTGAAGTGCCTTTGGCTTCTTCTACCGGTGCCAGCAAACTGCTCACCAACGGTGGTAAGATTCATACCAACACGCACGAATTCACTCTCGGCTTCAACCCCATCCGGACGAAGAATATCAACTGGGATTTTGCATTCAACTGGACGAAAATCGATAACTACGTAGATGAACTGGCACCGGGTGTAGAAAATATCTCTCTGGGTGGTTATGTTACTCCGCAGGTACGTGCTTCGGCAGGTGAGAAATTCCCTGTAATCTATGGTGTAGGTTTCAAGAGAGATGAAAACGGTAATCGTCTGGTAGACGAAAACGGTCTTCCTATCGCTGGTGAAGCACAGGTAATCGGAAAGGTTTCTCCGGACTTCCTGATGGGTTTCAACACCACATTACGTTTATGGAAGTGTACAATCAGCGCAGTACTCGACTGGAAACAGGGTGGCCAGATGTACAGCAGAACAACCGGACTGGCAGACTACTACGGTGTCAGCAAGAGAACGGAAAACCGCGAAGGTACCATCATCTTCGACGGATACAAAACCGATGGAACTAAAAATGATATCGCTATCACAGGTGCAAACGCACAACAGGTATTTTACAGCCGCCTGAACGATATTGACGAATCTTCTGTATATGACAATTCTTTCATCAAACTGCGTGAAGTGGCTGTCAACTACAAAATTCTTCAAAAACGTTCGATAGAACTTTCTGTAAACGCATTTGCCAGAAATATCCTGATCTGGGCTCAATTGCCTGACCTCGATCCGGAAGCCAGTCAGGGTAACAACAACATGGCAGGAGCATTTGAAGATTATTCAATGCCGCAGACAGCTAGTTTCGGCTTTGGTTTCAACATTAAATTTTAATCTGCAAGACAATGAAAAAATATAAATCAATAGGAAAATTGCTGGCAGTTTCTTTCTTGACTGCTGCCATTGCTTCTGCTTGTACGGAAGACGCAATGGATAAAATCAATGAAAACCCTAACAATCCTCTGGATGCGCCTGCAAAATTTTTGATTACAGACTTAGGGGTAAGCACTGCATTCAGCACTGTGGGAGGGGATTTCTCGCTCTATTCTTCTGTTTACATTGAACACGAAACGGGTATATCCAACCAGCTTTACCGGGCGGAAGTACGTAGCGGAGAGCCTACAACGGCTACTACCTACAACAACGCATGGATCAACGTGTATTCAAATATCAAGAACGCTAAAATCGTTATCAAGAAGTGTGAAGAAGATCCTTCGGAAAAAGGAAACGTAGTGACGGAAGCAATTGCTAAAATCCTGCTCGCTTACAACGGAGCAGTGGCTGCCGATGTATTTGGAAATACACCGTACAGCCAGACTGGTATCCTCAATCCGGACGGCACACCAATGTATATGCAGCCCAAAATAGATACGCAGGAAAGCATTTATCAGGAAGTGATGCAGAATCTGGATGATGCCATCACTCTGCTGAATAACGGTACTGCCAAAGATGCAGGTCTGTCCGGCGCAGTCGGTTCTAAAGACTTGATCTACGGTTCAAACACCAGTACTCAAGCAAGTATGTGGCTCAAGACAGCTTATGCGTTAAAAGCACGCTATACAATGCGTCTGCTCAATAAAAGTGCCAATAAGACAACTGATCTTCAGAACATTCTTACTTATGTGAGCAAATCATTTGCTAATGCAAGTGAAGAATGTAAACTGGCTGTTTATGACGCTGATTCGCAGTTGAATCCGCTTTGGTCATTCAGCTATAGCCGTAACAGTTTGGCAGCCAGTGCCAGTCTGATTGAAAAGTTTGTTGAGCGCAATGACCCCAGAGCACCGCAAGCATTTCTGGAGCCCGATCCCACCGGCTATATTGCTTATGGATACGGAGGTACGCAAGCTACAGACATCGCAGGTATCAAAGCGGCTCCTAACGGAACTCCGCAAGAGTTGCAGAACAATTATGGTATGTCAATGATATCATGGGCAATGTCGGCTCCTACTCTTTTAATCAGTTATCACGAAGTGAAATTCCTCGAAGCAGAAGCATTATGCCGTTTGGGAGGCAGACTGAGTGAAGCTAAGAATGCTTTAAAAGCTGCAATCACTGCCGGATTCGAGAATCTGGAAAACTCAATTATAGATGCCGCCGACACTTGGGTATATGATGGTGACAGCGGTTTGGGGGCAGATGTAGCAGAAACCTATTTCACGGATGAAGTAGAACCGTTATTCGATGCCAACCCTCTGCAAGAGACAATGATACAGAAGTATCTCGCCTTCTTCGGTGCATCCGGCGAATCACTGGAAGCCTATAACGACTACCGTCGTTTGAAAGGTGCAGGAGAAAACTTCATTGTACTGAAGAACCCGCTGAACAACAATAAGTTCCCATTGCGCTTCGGTTATGGAGCAGACGACGTATTGGCAAATCCTGAAGTGAAAGCTGCTTTCGGTGATGGCCAGTATGTATATAGCGAAGCTGTCTGGTGGGCCGGCGGAAACAAATAATGAACTTAAAATCTCTCAAAGGAGAGACTTTACATAGAGTCGTTTCTGTACTCTAACAAATTAACAGAGGCGAACAAAAATAGGCCAACCGTGAGGTTCGCCTATTTTATTTTATCCAATTTCATCAGATGAATGCTCAAATATAATAGAGAAAAAGGAATATTCAACGGCATCTTTTACATACCATTTTTCTACCCAATCATACTCTTTTTCTACGCTATTCCGTATTTAACGTTTAAGCATCTTTTAAATAAATTAAAAAAATTCCCGTACCAATCAATTTCACCACTGCAAATCGGGTAGATATTTGCTTAAAGTAGTGCGGAGAATACTCAAAGTAATAGGTTTCACCAACACTTCAGTTGCTCCTGCGTTCATTGCGTTTTCCTTATCCGAGCTGAAAGCATAAGCTGTCTGCATGATAATAGGAATTTCGGTATTAGACTCACGAATTATCTTCGTTGCCTCCAACCCGTTCATCACCGGCATCTTGATATCCATCAGCATTGCTTTGGTTCTTTCCTGATGCTGTTGAAACAACTCCACCATTTCCTGCCCATTTTTAGCCCACTCGATATCACACTTTTTGCCTATGATAGCCTTGATTAATTTAAAGTTGCTGTCATCGTCTTCAGCTACTAAAATTAAGGGTCTGAATTCATTCATTTGTTCGCTTTCCATATCGCTTATATATTGTTTTTTTATCTGTTTTTTGAGATTAATCTCCCTTTTCAGCCCGCAAGTTATAAAAAAGATTCATATATTTCGCTATCTTTGCGCCTCAATTTAAAAGAATAGTATGATTTCTGTTGACGGACTAGCCGTAGAGTTTGGCGGCACTACTTTATTTAGTGATATTTCTTTCGTAATTAATGAAAAAGACCGCATCGCACTGATGGGTAAAAATGGGGCGGGAAAAAGTACGCTGCTGAAAATTTTGGCAGGCGCACGACAACCGACACGTGGAAAAGTTTCCGCGCCCAAAGATTGCGTAGTAGCCTATCTGCCTCAACATCTGATGACGGAAGACGGAAGAACAGTGTTTGACGAAACGGCACAAGCTTTTTCACATCTACATGAAATGGAAGCGCAGATTGAAAAACTGAACAAAGAGCTCGAGACACGGACGGATTACGAGAGCGACAGTTACATGGCGCTGATTGAAGAAGTGTCTGCCTTGAGCGAGAAGTTTTATTCGATTGACGCAACTAATTATGAAGAGGATGTGGAAAAGGCATTGCTCGGATTAGGGTTCACCCGGAGCGATTTTCAACGCCAGACGAGTGATTTCAGCGGTGGATGGCGGATGCGCATCGAGCTCGCTAAGTTGCTGTTGCAGAAACCGGACGTACTCTTGCTCGATGAGCCGACGAATCATCTGGATATTGAATCTATTCAATGGTTGGAAGATTTCCTTATTAATAACGGGAAAGCAGTTATCGTAATCAGCCACGACCGCAAATTCGTGGATAATATTACAACACGCACCATCGAAGTGACGATGGGACGTATTTATGATTATAAAGTGAACTATTCCCAATATCTGCAACTGCGTAAGGATCGCCGCGAACAGCAGCAGAAGGCATACGACGAGCAGCAGAAGTTTATTGCTGAAACGAAGGAGTTCATCGAACGATTCAAAGGAACATATTCAAAGACGTTGCAGGTACAGAGCCGCGTCAAAATGCTGGAAAAGCTGGAATTGCTCGAAGTCGATGAGGAGGATACTTCTGCATTACGACTGAAATTCCCGCCTTCCCCCCGTTCGGGCAGTTATCCGGTTATCATGGAAGGTGTCGGAAAGGCATACGGAGAGAAAGTGGTGTTCCGCAACGCTAACCTGACGATTGAGCGTGGTGATAAAGTAGCTTTTGTCGGTAAAAACGGTGAAGGTAAATCTACACTCGTGAAATGTATCATGAAGGAAATCGAACATGACGGTACACTGACTTTAGGACATAATGTACAAATCGGATATTTCGCTCAAAATCAGGCTTCGTTGATGGATGAAAACCTGACGGTTTTCCAAACGATTGATGATGTAGCCAAGGGGGATATCCGGAACAAGATTCGTGATTTACTGGGTGCCTTCATGTTTGGTGGTCCCGAGGAATCAATGAAGAAGGTGAAAGTACTTTCGGGTGGGGAGCGTACCCGCCTTGCCATGATTAAATTGCTGTTGGAACCTGTCAACCTCCTGATCCTGGATGAGCCGACGAATCATCTGGACATGAAAACGAAAGATATCCTGAAACAGGCATTGCTGGATTTTGACGGCACGCTGATTGTTGTTTCACACGACCGTGACTTCCTCGACGGACTGGTGACCAAGGTATATGAGTTCGGTAATCAAAAGGTGACGGAACATCTTTGCGGCATCTACGAGTTCCTCGAAAAGAAAAAAATGGATTCGTTGCAAGAACTGGAAAAGAAATAATAAATAATAAAAAGAGGGTATCGGCTGCAGGCGGAATAAAAGTATTTGTATATTTGCAACATCATTTATAACAGGCAGTTAGAAAAAAATGGATGAAACAAGGCAGTTATACATTATAAGCGGATGTAACGGAGCTGGTAAAACAACAGCTTCCTACACTGTACTGCCTGAAATTTTATTATGCAAAGAGTTCGTTAATGCGGATGAAATCGCCAAAGGTTTATCACCGTTCAATCCGGAAAGTATGGCTATAGAAGCCGGCCGTCTGATGTTGAAACGTATTAATGAACTATTAGCTGCTAAAGTAAGTTTCTCTATTGAAACAACATTGGCAACCCGTTCATACACCCGGCTCATTCAAAGAGCACAAAATGCCGGATATAAAGTCAGCTTGATTTATTTCTGGCTGAATTCTCCGGAACTTGCCGTCAACCGTGTATTACAACGGGTCAATGAAGGGGGACATAATGTACCGATGGACGTTATCTACCGCCGATATCAGGCAGGCATTAACAATCTGTTTCAGATTTATATGCCGCGTGTAGACTATTGGCTGTTAGCCGATAACAGTATTTCTCCTCGAGTAATTGTAGCCGAAGGTTACCAACATGGCGAGGATCGAATATATGAACTTGAACTTTTTAAATGCATCAAGAATTATGTCAAATAATGAAATGCAAGAATTGAGCGATAAATTACGACGCGGTCTTCAGCTGGCAGAAAAGCGATTGCTGGAAAAAAATGCTCGCAATGGTAAACTCCTTAGTCAGGGAACACCAGATGGAAAAGTAATTTATGTATCAGCAACAGAATTGCTGGAACGTTTGCAAGAGAAAGAAAAGGAATCAATAAAAAAATAAATTCTCTAAAAGAAAGGATGAAAGGGAAGAAACGAATAATAGTAACTCTGCTGTTTTTAATCAACATCATAATGTTGGTGGCAGCCGTTATTCCCCATCACCATCACCCCAACGGAATGATTTGCATGAAGCAGGACTTGCCTGTAGAACAACAATGTCCCACGCATCATCATCACCCGGGAAACGATTCATGTTGCAGCAGCGAATGTATGACTCGTTTCTACTCTCCCACTCCATCCGTACATACGGATAGCGGACCGGATTATGTATTCATCGCTACCCTGTTCACGGATGTAATCATCGAACATCTATTACGGCCACAAGAGAGACGGATTAAGAACTATTACGTCTACCGAGACTCTCTGCATGGCACGGATATACACCGTGCCACTCCTCTTCGTGCCCCTCCCTACTCTGTTTTTGCGTAAAAGCGTAAATGCAAATCAGTTGCATTTGCGTTACCTTATCTTTGTAGCGTAAAAAAACAGTAAAATTTAGTAGGAAAATATCATTATGAAAAAACTTATTTTCGTAGGAATCCTAGGCTTATTCGTGCTGGGTTCCTGTAATAATAGTACCGTCACACACACACACAATGAACACGATCATGCCACAGAAGGACATAATCACGAGGCAGAGGGTTCCGATCATTCTCATGAAGGCGAATGTAGCGGAGAACACAACCATGAAGCGGCCGATGGACATAACGAGTCTGCCGAAGCGCACAGTGATGAAATCATCCTTCCGAAGGCAAAAGCTGAAGCAGCCGGTGTCAAGGTGAGCGTTATCGAACCTGCACCTTTCCAGCAAGTGATTAAAACCAGCGGACAGGTGCTGGCTGCCCAAGGTGATGAATCGGTTGCCGTAGCTACAGTGGCCGGCGTTGTATCTTTCCGTGGAAAAGTAACGGAAGGAATGAGCGTCGGCAGCGGCACGCCGCTAGTCACGATTTCTTCAAAAAATATCGCCGACGGTGATCCGGTACAACGTGCCCGCATTGCCTACGAGGTATCTAAGAAGGAGTACGAACGTATGAAAGAGCTTGTTAAAAACAAGATTGTATCTGACAAGGATTTTGCACAGGCAGAGCAAAGTTATGAAAATGCCCGCCTTAGTTACGAAGCCCTTTCCAAGAATCATTCGGCTATCGGCCAAAGTATTACAGCTCCTATTGCAGGATATGTGAAAAGCATTCTTGTGAAAGAAGGTGACTATGTGACCATCGGACAACCGCTGGTGAGCGTGACGCAGAATCGTCGTCTTTTCCTCCGTGCCGAAGTGTCGGAAAAGTATTATCCATACCTCCGTACAATCAGTTCCGCCAATTTCCAGACTCCTTATAATAATCAGGTGTACGAGCTGAAAGCATTGAACGGCAAACTTCTCTCTTTTGGAAAAGCTGCCGGAGACAACTCTTTTTATGTGCCTGTCACTTTTGAGTTCGACAATAAAGGGGAAGTGATCCCCGGATCATTCGTAGAGGTGTTCTTGCTTTCTTCAACGATGGAAAACGTACTGTCTCTTCCACGCACGGCACTGACAGAGGAACAAGGAATCTTCTTTATCTACCTGCAACTGGACGAAGAGGGTTATAAAAAACAGGAAGTAACGATAGGAGCCGACAACGGTAAAAGTGTTCAGATCCTGACCGGAGTGAAGGCTGGCGACCGTGTAGTGACCGAAGGTGCTTATCAGGTTCGACTGGCAAGCGCTAGCAATGCCATCCCGGCACATAGTCACGAACATTGATTAAATGAAGAATTAGAAATGAAGAATGAAGAATTTGGCTGCGCAATAATTGGTATATGTTTATTGCACGTGCTGCATAGTCATTCTTAATTCTTCATTTCTAATTCTTCATTCTTAATTCTTAATTCTTAATTCTTAAAGAAATGCTTAATAAAATTATACATTACTCCCTACACAACCGGTTGGTTGTAGTCTGCGCGGCCATCCTCCTGCTAATTGCGGGAACGTATACCGCCATGCATACGGAAGTAGACGTATTCCCCGACCTGAACGCACCTACGGTAGTCATCATGACCGAGGCCAACGGTATGGCTGCGGAAGAAGTTGAACAGCTCGTCACTTTTCCTGTTGAAACTGCCGTAAACGGAGCTACGGGTGTGCGTCGTGTCCGCTCTTCTTCTACCAACGGATTTTCCGTTGTCTGGGTAGAATTTGATTGGGGAACCGATATTTATCTCGCTCGCCAGATTGTTAGCGAGAAGTTAGCGGTGGTGAGTGAATCACTGCCGGTCAACGTTGGTAAACCGACACTCGGCCCACAATCTTCCATCTTGGGCGAAATGCTCATCGTCGGTCTGACTGCCGACTCCACTTCGATGCTCGATCTTCGTACGATTGCGGACTGGACTATCCGTCCCCGTCTATTGTCTACCGGAGGAGTGGCACAGGTTGCCGTACTCGGAGGAGATATCAAAGAATATCAGATTCAGCTGGATCCCGAACGGATGCGTCATTACGGCATTTCGATGGGAGAAGTGATGGCTGTGACACAGGATATGAACCTGAACGCAAATGGAGGTGTGCTCTACGAATTTGGAAATGAATATATTGTACGCGGTGTACTTTCAACTTCTAAAACAGAACAACTTGGCAAAGCGGTAGTAAAGACAGTGAACAACTTCCCTGTCACGCTGGAAGATATTGCGGACGTAACCATCGGACCGAAAGCCCCGAAACTGGGAACTGCTTCAGAGCGTGGAAAATCTGCCGTACTGATGACTATTACCAAACAGCCGGCTACCAGTACGCTGGAACTGACGGATAAATTGGAAGCATCTTTGAAAGACCTGCAAAAGAACCTGCCACCGGACGTAAAAGTTTCAACAGACATATTCCGTCAAAGCCGTTTTATCGAAAGTTCCATCGGCAATGTGAAGAAATCACTCTTTGAAGGAGGTATTTTTGTAGTAATCGTACTCTTCCTGTTCCTGGCAAATGTGCGCACTACATTGATTTCATTGGTAACGCTGCCTCTTTCTCTGCTCGTTTCGATTCTGACGCTGCATTACATGGGACTGACAATCAACACCATGAGTCTAGGAGGTATGGCGATAGCCATCGGATCATTGGTAGACGACGCCATCGTCGATGTGGAAAACGTGTATAAACGACTACGGGAGAACCGTCAGAAAGCAGAAGCGGAAAGGTTAAGTACACTCGAGGTGGTATTCAATGCTTCGAAAGAAGTGCGGATGCCTATACTTAATTCGACACTGATTATCGTTGTCAGCTTTGTTCCGTTGTTCTTCCTTAGCGGAATGGAAGGCAGAATGTTGGTTCCGCTGGGCGTTGCCTTTATCGTGGCATTGTTCGCGTCGACAGTGGTTGCTCTGACGCTGACTCCGGTGCTCTGTTCTTATCTATTAGGAAGCAATAAGACAAACAAGGAACTGAAAGAAGCTCCCCTTGCCCGTTGGATGAAAGGGGTTTACGAAAAGGCACTGACTTGGGTGCTCGCACACAAACGAGTGACACTTGGAAGTACAATCGCACTCTTTGTGGTTGCGCTCGGAGTGTTCTTTACCCTCGGACGCAGCTTCCTTCCTTCCTTTAACGAAGGTTCGTTCACCATCAATATCAGTTCTCTACCGGGTATTTCACTGGAAGAAAGCAATAAAATGGGACAGCGGGCAGAAGAATTATTGATGACGATTCCCGAAATACAAACCGTAGCCCGGAAAACGGGACGTGCCGAACTGGACGAGCACGCGTTAGGGGTAAACGTTTCTGAAATAGAAGCTCCGTTTGAACTGAAAGATCGTTCGCGCAGTGAACTGGTAGCTGATGTACGTGAAAAATTGGGTACTATCACCGGGGCAAATATAGAAATCGGACAACCAATCAGCCACCGTATCGACGCTATGTTATCGGGTACGAAAGCGAATATCGCTATCAAGCTGTTCGGAGACGATCTGAATAAAATGTTCTCACTCGGTAATCAAATTAAAGGAGCTATCAGTGATATTCCCGGTGTTGCCGACCTGAACGTGGAGCAACAGATTGAGCGTCCGCAGCTGAAAATACAGCCTAAACGGGAAATGCTGGCTAAGTTCGGTATTACCCTGCCGGAGTTCTCGGAATATGTGAACGTAGCTTTGGCTGGAAAAGTGATCTCGCAGGTTTATGAACAAGGCAAGAGTTTCGATCTGATCGTGAAAGTGAAGGATGATGCCCGGGATGAAATAGAAAAAATCCGGAACTTGATGGTAGATACGAACGACGGTCGCAAAGTTCCTTTGAGCTATGTAGCAGAAGTGGTATCAGCCATGGGACCGAATACGATCAACCGCGAGAATGTAAAACGTAAAATTGTGATTTCTGCCAATGTGGCCGACCGCGATTTGCGTAGTGTTGTCAATGATATTCAGAAGCGCATCGACACATCGGTGCAACTGCCCGAAGGCTATCACATCGAGTATGGCGGACAGTTTGAAAGTGAACAGGCTGCCAGCCGGACACTGGCGTTGACTTCATTTATCAGCATTGTAGTAATCTTCTTGTTATTGTATAATGAGTTCCGCAGCGTGAAAGAGTCGGGCGTCATCTTGCTGAATCTTCCGCTGGCACTGATCGGTGGTGTATTTGCTTTGGTGATTACAACAGGAGAGGTCAGTATTCCGGCTATCATCGGTTTCATTTCCTTGTTCGGTATTGCAACGCGTAACGGTATGTTGCTCATCAGCCACTACAATCATTTGCAAAAGGAAGAAGGTTTGAATGTGTACGATAGTGTAATCCGAGGTTCTCTCGACCGTCTGAATCCGATTTTGATGACGGCATTGTCTTCTGCACTGGCACTGATTCCATTGGCACTCGGCGGCGACTTGCCCGGTAACGAAATTCAAAGTCCGATGGCAAAAGTGATTTTAGGAGGATTATTAACGTCTACTTTTCTGAACGGTTTTATCGTTCCGATTGTTTATCTGATGATGCATCGGAAAAAGGCCCAGGAAAGCCTGTAGTGGGTGATGTTTTTCCTCGGTGAGGAAACCATCGTTCCCCGGTGAGGAACCAAGTGTTTCTCGGTGAGAAACGGATCGTTCCTCGGTGCCAAACAAATAGATGCCTTATCATAAAGTATCTATCAACAATAGCTTGTAATAAATAAAGAAATTAGAAATGAAACAAATCATGACCATAAGCGCTGCACTTCTTTTCTTAACCATAGGCAAAGTGCAAGCCCAAAACGGAATTGAACAGGTATTGAAGAATATCGAAACGAACAATAAGGAGTTGCAGGCAAACGAGCAACTGATTACTTCGCAGAAGCTGGAAGCTAAAACGGATAATAACCTGCCTGATCCTACTCTTTCTTACGCACATCTGTGGGGAGCGAAAGATAAAAGCGAAACAATCGGCGAACTGGTTGTTTCACAGAGCTTTGATTTCCCTAGTTTATATGCTACACGCAACAAGTTGAATCGTCTGAAAGCCGGAGCTTTTGACAGTCAGTCGGATGTTTTCCGTCAAGAGAAGCTGTTACAGGCGAAAGAACTTTGCCTGGATATTATCATGCTTCGTCAGCAAAAGCATATTCTGGAAGAACGCCTCCGCAATGCGGAAGAACTTGCAAAGATGTATGCCAAGCGTCTTCAAACAGGAGATGCAAATGCTCTCGAAACCAACAAAATCAACTTGGAACTGTTGAATGTCAGAACAGAAGCGTCTCTGAACGAAACAGCACTCCGCAACAAACAGCAGGAGCTGAATACGCTGAATGGTAATATTCCGGTAGTTTTCGAGGAAAACCAATATCCGGCTATACCTTTCCCAAGCGATTATCAAATATTGAAATCGGAAGTCATGGCAACAGACCGTACTCTTATGGCACTCGGCAACGAGAGTCTTGTTGCCCGCAAACAGATTGCTGTCAATAAATCCCAATGGCTGCCCAAACTGGAACTCGGCTACCGCCGGAACACAGAAACAGGCGTACCTTTCAACGGTGTAGTGGTAGGTTTCTCTTTCCCGCTTTTCGAAAACCGGAATAAGGTAAAAATCGCTAAAGCACAGGCTCTTAACATTGACTTGCAAAAGGATAATGCTACCCTGCAAGTAGAGTCCGAATTGGCACAGCTTTACCGGGAAGCGAAAACACTGCACGCTTCGATGGAAGAATACAGCAAGACTTTCCAGTCGCAACAAGATCTGTCACTGCTGAAACAAGCTTTGATAGGTGGACAAATTAGTATGATTGAATATTTCGTTGAAGTTTCTGTCATCTATCAAAGCCATCAAAATTATCTGCAACTGGAAAATCAGTACCAGAAAGCAATGGCACGGATTTACAAGAGTAAGCTGTAAATAGTACATAAAATCCTTTAGACATGGATTACGCCGAACATATTAATTTCTATTTTAAGTGATGTAAGTATGTTTATATAATAATTTCAGGCACGGATTACACAGATTTCACGTTTTTCAGCAATATGATTACCATAAAGCAACAGCGTAATCCGTGTAACCCGTGCCTGAATATATCTCCCCTCTCCCTCTCATTTTCTTCAAGTTCCAACTAAATATTTCAAAATAATATGTTACATTTGCAACGAACATAAAATACAGATTATGAGACCTAAACAATTCTATCTATTCATGTTATGTTGCATCCTTACACTATTCAGTGGATGTAAAGAGGATGAAGAAAATCCACTTCGTTTTTACAACAGTGAATATGAAGTGCCCATGGGTGGCAGACGTTACCTTGGACTGGAAAGCGGAAATGGTGATTACTCACTTGAAGTTAAAGACACACGCATCGCAAGCGCAGGAACCGAAACCGGCTGGACCGGAGTACCTGCCGGACGTATGATTTATGTTACCGGTATTCTCACCGGGCAAACTTATCTGACAGTAACGGACAACGCCACACAAGAAACCTGCACCCTGCCAATCAAGGTTGTCGACAATTACGAGGATATAAAGTTGCTCCGCAGCTACTTGTCTAACTTACCAAACGGAGACGCAAATCTTCTACCCGGCATTTCCGACATTTTTCTAATTAACAATCACGCACGGGATGCTTATTTTTTCAAACAGGGAGAACAAACAGCTTTTTCATCCGGACTAACCTTAATAACTCGAGGAAGATACAAACTGGAAAAAGAAGAAGAAAATAATGAGAAAGCTATACTAACTCTCACCTTTTCGGAAGATGCGGCAACACCTATTTCCAATCATAAATTCATCTTGTGGGGAAACGCATACGTATTTCACCGCTTGGATAAAAGCTTGAATCTGAATTGGAATACTCCACCCATCGGAGAAACGCGGACATCACCTGCGCCACCTCCTTCCTACACGCTGGAAGAAATCGCTGGAAGTGAACCAGGCACAGGCAAACAAATTAGTTTTACCCTTTCCGAACAGGAAATACCTGCCGGAATACTGCCTTAATCAGCAGGGTCTTCTTTAATCAACTGTACTTTCCGATAATATGCGTATATTTTCCGGCAAGTATCCGCTACGGATACGCCATTCTTGCGGATAAAGATTATTGGCACGATTGCCGATATTCTTCACAAATCCGAGAGGAATATGCCGGTACGTAAGCAAAACATATCCACGAGGGGCTGTTACCGGCAAGGTAATGGCCTCTTTTCGTAAATAAGTGATAGCCTGTTTATAACTTATTTCTTCCGTAGCGAAAGCTTCCCGGCATAAAAGTGAACTACACATCGCCAATGCATGGTCAGGTATCAAATCCTTTCCTTTCACTTCTCCTATCTCCACTCCTGCCGATACGATTTTCAGGCATTGTTTCATCGCCATTAATTCATCAGCATAATGCTTTGAAAAAGCCCGGATACTTGTTCCTTCTGCCGACAATATATACTTGTCCGAATTTTCATCATTCAGCCAGCTTTTTGCAATATTCAGCTGTTCTTTCGAAACAGGAGAAGATGCTGCTCCTCCTTTCTTATCTTTCTTTTTAGAAGTCTTCTCCTTGGCGAAAGAAGATACCGGAATCTCGTCTCCTGTCTCCGGCTTCCGAAAAGCTGCCAGGAAAAAGCCTTCGCCTTTCGTCTTATGAGGGAAAAAATGATAGACAGGAATAGAAGATTTAGAACCATCACAATTATCCGGTAAAAGATCTCCTGTTATATTCCAATTTTCCTGTACCTGCACAGTTAACAGTTCGGCTCCATACTCTTGTTGAATCCAACGTGCATTCTCTTCGTCCTCTTTTGTATTAAATGTACACGTACTATATATAAGAATTCCCCCAGGCTTCAACGTGTCCCAAATATCTCCAATAATCCGCCGTTGCCGCTGCCAACAGATTTCTACATTCTCGGGACTCCACTCTTCTACAGCAACAGGGTCTTTACGGAACATACCTTCACCGGAGCAAGGGACATCTGTAAGAATCACGTCAAAGAAAGACGGCAAAGCCGCAAAATCTGCCGGATCATTATTGGTTACCACTACATCCGGATGTCCCCATTTCGTTAAATTCTCCGCAAGAATCTGCGAACGATTCCGGATGACTTCATTAGCCACCAGTAAACTCCCTTCAGGAAGCACACTACGGGCATGAGTAGACTTTCCACCGGGAGCCGCACAAAGATCCAGCATCTTTACCGGTCCGGTGACATACTGCCGGAGCACCTGCTCCACAAACATAGAAGAAGCCTCCTGAACATAATAACAACCTGCATGAAACAATGGATCAAACGTGAAAGTGAGACGCTCATCCAAGTAAAATCCTTCGGAAGACCAAGGGACTTGATTAAATTCAAAATTGAAAGCTGAAAGTTGAAAATCAGTAATACAGCCTGCTTGCGGTACAATTCTGCATTTTCCATTTTCAATTTTTAATTTCCCATCATTCAACCGGATGCTGACAGGTGGTTCTTGTTGGATGGCAACAGCTAATTTGTCGTATTCTTTATCGCCCAGCAGGGAACGGGTATAGTCTATAAAAGAAGCGGGTAATTCCATTTTTCGTTATTAATTTCCGCAAATATCAAAAATATTTCGTCTCTTTGCAACTTTCTATGATATTAACTACGTCTAACAGACAAAGAAATAAATTAAAAAACTATTGATATGAAAAATTTTCTATTAGCATTGATGGTTGTACTGACCACTTGCACACTGGCTATTGCCCAAAACCAAACTACTGTTGTCCGCGATTCCGTCGGAAAAGTAAAGGTAACTGTGACCAAAGACAATAAAGCAAAAACAAACAATACTGCTGTCACAGTCATCGGTGTAGATACAGCGGACACTGATTCCACAGAAGTAGATGCAAACTCAAGTAATATCAGTACTGGTCATGGTAAGGCCAGTTTTACATTCGAATCGGATGACGACGATTTCCCATTCCACGGATTTGGTATTAATGGAGGTATTCTCGTAGCAATCATATCGATCATCGCAGTATTCGGATTTCCGGTATTCATTCTGTTTGTAATCTTCTTCTTCCGTTATAAAAATCGGAAAGCACGCTATCGTCTTGCCGAACAGGCACTCGCTGCAGGTCAGCCATTGCCAGCAGAATTTATTCGTGAAAACAAAACGGTTGACTCACGTTCACAAGGCATCAAGAACACCTTTACAGGTATCGGTCTTTTCATCTTCCTTTGGGCAATCACCGGTGAATTCGGAATTGGAGCGATCGGTTTACTCGTTACATTTATGGGTATCGGACAATGGATCATCGGTAGTAAACAACAGGCTCAAGGTACAGATGCTCTCCGGACGTATACTACCCATAAAGATGAAAAAAAGAATCAGGATAACGTCAAAAACGATAGCTTCGAAATCATCCCTTCTGAATCCGAAGAGAAAGACAAAGGAGTAAACGAAGAAAAGAACGACGGGAATAAATGAGCCAACTCAATGATATATCGTTAGTCGCGCAGGTCGTGGTGTTCAAGAACACCAGGGCCTTCGACCAGTTGGTGGAGAAGTACCAGTCGCCCATCCGGCGATTCTTCCTGAACCTGACTTGCGGCGACAGCGAATTGAGTGACGACCTTGCACAAGATACATTTATCAAAGCATATACAAACATTGCCTCTTTCCGAAACTTGTCAAGTTTCTCTACGTGGCTGTACCGTATTGCTTATAATGTTTTTTATGATTATATTCGCAGCCGGAAAGAGACAGCCGACTTGGATACAAAAGAAATAGACGCCATCAACAGTACCGAACAAGAGAATGTAGGACAGAAAATGGATGTTTATCAGTCACTCAAAATGCTGAAGGAAGTGGAAAGAACCTGCATTATGTTGTTCTATATGGAGGACATTAGTATTGACAAAATAGCAGGTATTGTAGGAGTACCATCAGGAACGGTGAAAAGCCACCTGTCACGTGGAAAAGAAAAATTAGCAACGTATTTAAAACAAAACGGTTATGACAGAAATAGACAATGATAAGCTCTTGCGCGATTTCTTCGCAGAAAACAAGCAGGAAATAGCAGACAACGGATTCAGTCGCCGTGTCATGCACCATTTACCCGGTCGTAGCAACCACCTGGCTCGTATCTGGAGTGCCTTCGTAATGACTGTGGCTGCCGTACTTTTTGTATGGTTAGGCGGATTGGAAGCAGCTTGGGGAACAATAAGAGAAGTATTTATCAGTATGATTAATCATGGTACTACCGGCCTTGATCCAAAGTCAATTATTATCGCGGCTGTCGTATTATTATTTATGGCTACACGAAAGGTTGCTTCTATGGCATAAACAAAATAAATACAGATTAAAAGTCCAAAGCATAAGTTTCCCGGATTTTTATCTTTATGAGTCAAAGAACTCTTTATCCCTCTCTTTTAGTGTTAAACAATAATAAATCTACCCTTTACTCCAAGTAAGCCCAAACATAGATGTTGTATATTTGTTGCTCTGTAAACTAAAATAGAGAGAAGAGTTTTGAAACTACGTATATTTATTTTATTTCTGTTCCTGTCTTTATTACATGTTCAGGCAGATGTCATCG
Organism: Bacteroides sp. 1_1_30; assembly: GCF_020982715.1. Classification (NCBI taxonomy): domain Bacteria; kingdom Pseudomonadati; phylum Bacteroidota; class Bacteroidia; order Bacteroidales; family Bacteroidaceae; genus Bacteroides; species Bacteroides sp. 1_1_30. Next base: position 5,215 of record NZ_JAJKHN010000088.1, on the reverse strand, counting down.
ACAGTCTGATGACGCAGCCCAGAGACTCAATCGGACTAACAAGCGATTCCCTAGTACTGCATTTCTTGGAAGAGTCGGGAATCCCTATATCTGATAATAATAAAGTCAAACTGCTAAAAAGCGGACGGGAGAAGTTTATCGATTTATTTGAAGCCATCCGGGAAGCTAAACACCATGTTCATCTGGAATATTTCAACTTCCGAAATGACTCCATTGCTAATGCTTTGTTCACTTTATTAGCCGAAAAAGTGAAAGAAGGTGTTGAAGTACGAGCTATGTTTGACGCTTTCGGAAACTGGTCGAACAACAAGCCCCTTAAAAAGAAACACCTCAAGAAAATACGTGAACAAGGAATCGAAATCGTCAAGTTTGACCCGTTCACCTTCCCTTATATCAATCATGCCGCCCACCGCGATCATCGCAAAATTGCTGTTATCGACGGAAAAGTGGCATATACAGGCGGAATGAATATCGCCGATTATTATATCAACGGACTACCCAAAATCGGAACCTGGCGTGATATGCACATGCGTATCGAAGGGGATGCAGTCAACGATTTGCAGGAGATTTTCCTGACGATCTGGAACAAAGAGACTAAACAGAATATAGGAGGAGAAGCTTATTTTCCTCAACATGAGGAACAGACAGACAGCACAAATATCGTTGTAGCAATTGTAGACCGTACCCCGAAAAAGAATAGCCGTATGTTGAGCCATGCCTATGCCATGAGCATTTATTCGGCACAAAAGAATGTTCATATCGTCAATCCTTATTTTGTACCGACTTCTTCCATCAAAAAGGCGTTGAACCGGACAATCGACCGGGGAGTAGATGTAACCATCATGGTTTCCTCTGCTTCCGATATCCCTTTTACTCCGGATGCCGCACTTTATAAGTTACATAAACTGATGAAAAGGGGAGCTACTGTCTACATGTACAACGGGGGATTCCATCACTCGAAAATTATGATGGTGGACGACTTGTTCTGCACAGTCGGTACTGCCAACCTGAACAGCCGCAGCCTACGATATGACTACGAAACAAATGCCTTTATTTTTGATAAAAGAATAACGGGGGAATTAAATAATATGTTCCGAAACGATATCGAGCATTGCACCCAGCTGACACCGGAGTTTTGGAAAAAGCGTTCTCCCTGGAAGAAGTTCGTCGGCTGGTTTGCTAATTTATTCACTCCATTTTTGTAATTTTGTACGGAGAATCATTTTCACTGCAAATTATTCATTATGAAACAATACCTGGATTTACTCAATCGCGTGCTAACCGAAGGCACGGAAAAAAGTGATCGTACCGGAACCGGAACGATCAGTATCTTCGGTCATCAGATGCGTTTTAACCTTGATGACGGTTTCCCGTGTCTGACAACCAAAAAACTGCATCTGAAATCAATCATATACGAATTGCTTTGGTTTCTGCAAGGAGATACAAACGTGAAATACCTGCAGGAACATGGAGTACGTATTTGGAACGAATGGGCGGACGAGAACGGTGATTTGGGTCATGTCTACGGTTATCAATGGCGTTCATGGCCTGATTACAACGGCGGCTTCATCGACCAGATCAGCGAAGTAGTGGAGACACTCAAACACAATCCGGATTCACGCCGTATCATCGTTAGTGCGTGGAACGTAGCAGATTTGAACAATATGAATCTACCTCCCTGCCATGCATTCTTTCAGTTTTACGTAGCAAACGGGCGGTTGAGCCTGCAACTATATCAACGCAGTGCCGATATATTTCTCGGTGTTCCCTTCAACATTGCTTCATACGCATTATTACTGCAAATGATGGCACAAGTGACAGGTTTGAAAGCCGGCGATTTCGTTCATACTTTCGGTGATGCTCATATCTACCTGAACCATCTGGAACAAGTGAAGCTCCAATTATCACGGGAGCCTCGTCCATTGCCGCAAATGAAAATCAATCCGGACGTAAAAAACATCTTCGATTTTAAATTTGAGGACTTCGAATTAGTAAACTATGATCCGCATCCGCATATTGCAGGAGCAGTAGCCGTGTAAAAAATATGAGTAAAGTATCCATCATTGCTGCCGTAGACCGCCGCATGGCTATAGGCTTCGAGAATAAGCTTCTTTTCTGGTTACCGAATGATTTGAAACGTTTCAAAGCATTAACTACCGGAAACACCATACTTATGGGACGCAAAACTTTCGAGTCATTACCGAAAGGCGCATTGCCCAATCGAAGAAATATCGTTTTATCTTCCAATCCGGACACGGTATGTTCCGGTGCGGAAGTGTTTCCTTCACTCGAAACGGCTTTGAGAAGTTGCCGGGAGGATGAACATATTTATATTATAGGAGGGGCGAGCATTTATCAGCAGGCTCTGTCTTTTGCTGACGAACTTTGCCTGACAGAGATAGACAGTACAGCTCCCGAAGCTGATGCCTATTTTCCGGAAGTATCTTCAAAGGTATGGCAGGAAAAAAGCAGAGAAGCCCATCCTGCGGATGAGAAACATCTCTGCTCTTATGCTTTCGTTGATTACGTAAGAAAGTAAGAAAATTGTTTCTTACTGTGATCCAACCACGAATACTGACTAATGATTAATCTTCATCTTCTATGTCGACCATAATCGGCATCTGCCGCTTAATGGCTTCATGGAAGGAGATTAATGTTTCGGTACGCGCCAAGCCCAATGGTTGTAACTTATCGTGAATAATACTCAATAAGTGGTGGTTATTCTTCGCGTAAATTTTGATAAACATATCGTATTTTCCGGTAGTGAAATGACATTCCACCACTTCGGGGATAGCCTCTAAAGCTTTTGTTACCGAGTCAAAGGATTCGGGGTCTTTTAGATATATACCAATATAAGCGCAAGTCTCATATCCGATTTTCTCGGGGTCGATAACATACTCCGAACCTTTTAATATTCCTAGATTAGTAAGCTTCTGAATACGCTGATGGATCGCAGCACCGGAAACATTACATGCTCTTGCCACTTCCAAAAAAGGAATACGCGCATTCCCTGCAATCAGTCTCAGAATTTGCTCATCTAAAGCATCTAATTGATGATGTCCCATTTTTGAATCAAATTGTTTTTATCAATGAATCTTTTATGCAAAGTTAGCGATTTTTCGACAACAAATACTATAATCTATTACTTTTATTTGCAGAAAGCGGATAAGTCAACAATAGTTCGTACCTTTGCGAAAAACATAAATATACCATTTATATGAAACATATTTGCTGTATCATTCTGTGTTTCTACACTTCTATAGGAAGTTATGCCCAGAATTTTGCTGATTATTTTCAGAACAAAACAATGCGAGTGGATTATATCTTTACCGGGGATGCTACACAACAGTCTATTTATCTGGATGAGCTTTCACAGCTTCCCACCTGGGCAGGCCGTCAACACCATCTCTCCGAACTTCCCTTGGAAGGCAACGGACAAATTATTGTGAAAGACCTTGCCAGCAAACAGTGTATCTACAAAACTTCTTTCTCTTCTTTATTTCAAGAATGGCTGTCAACAGACGAAGCCAAAGAAACAGCTAAAGGGTTTGAGAATACCTTTCTTCTTCCCTATCCTAAACAGCCTGTGGAAATAGAAGTGACTTTATATTCTCCGCGAAAGAAAACAATGGCTACTTACAAACATATCGTGCGTCCGGATGACATATTGATTCATAAACGGGGAGTATCACATGTTACTCCACACCGGTATATGCTGCAAAGTGGCAATGAAAAAGACTGCATAGATGTTGCTATCCTGGCAGAGGGATATACAGAAAAAGAAATGGATATATTCTATCAGGATGCACAACGTACCTGCGAAAGTTTGTTTTCGTACGAGCCGTTCCGTTCCATGAAGGGTAAATTTAATATTGTTGCCGTAGCCAGTCCTTCAACGGATAGCGGTGTCAGTGTTCCTCGCGAAAATCTGTGGAAAGAAACGGCGGTTCATTCTCATTTCGATACCTTTTATTCAGATCGCTATCTGACTACCAGCCGGGTAAAGTCTATCCACAATGCATTGGCAGGCATCCCCTACGAACATATCATTATCCTCGCTAACACAGATGTATATGGCGGAGGAGGAATATACAATTCTTATACGCTGACCACAGCTCATCACCCCATGTTCAAACCGGTGGTAGTGCACGAATTCGGACACAGCTTCGGCGGATTGGCCGACGAGTATTTTTATGAGGATGATGTGATGACGGATACTTATCCACTGGATGTCGAACCGTGGGAACAGAATATTTCAACACAGGTAAACTTTGCTTCCAAATGGAAAGATATGCTTCCGTCAGACACTCCGATCCCTACTCCTATTGCTGAAAGAAAGAAATATCCGGTAGGAGTATATGAAGGAGGCGGCTATTCCGCTAAAGGTATTTATCGTCCTGCCTACGACTGTCGCATGAAAACAAACGGATACCCGGAGTTTTGCCCGGTTTGTCAACGTGCCATCCGCCGAATGATTGAGTTTTATGTTCCTTAATTGAATAACAATCATCGATGGTAACCAATGGTAAATACTCATCCAAAAACAAAATCAATATACAATCATATTATTGTCAAACTTAAAACCCAAACCTCATGATTAGACTTCAACCAATCAGTACGTCGGACCTGCAACATTACAAATTCATGGAAGAGCTCCTGATTGATGCATTTCCACCGGAAGAGTACCGTCAGCTGGAACAACTGCGCGAGTACACTGACCGTACGGGCAACTTTCATAATAACATCATCTTCGATGATGACTTGCCAGTCGGCTTCATTACCTATTGGGATTTTGACAGTTTCTACTATGTAGAACACTTTGCAACCAATCCTGCCCTGCGAAATGGAGGTTATGGAAAACGTACACTGGAATACTTGTGCAATTATTTAAAACGCCCGATCGTATTGGAAGTAGAACGTCCGGTGGAGGAAATGGCCAAACGACGTATCAGCTTTTATCAACGCCAGGGCTTTACACTATGGGAAAAAGACTACTGTCAACCTCCTTACAAACCCGGAGATGATTTTCTTCCCATGTATTTAATGGTACACGGAGAGCTGGATTGTGAAAAGGATTTTGAAACAATCAAAAAGAGAATACATAAAGAAGTATATGGAGTAAAAGACAATTAAAAAAGAATCCCGATAGAAAGAGTTGTACAAATGTGTAATACTGTCTCTTATACACATCTCCGAGCCCACGAGACCATGGCTA
>NZ_JAJKHN010000087.1:0-26217 GCF_020982715.1 Bacteroides sp. 1_1_30 | reverse complement strand
TGCTTAAAGATACAAAAAAGGCAACTAACTCGCAATGAATTAGTTGCCTTAAATTTTATTATTTTAGGAATATCCCTCCTTATACAAGTAACCTCTGTAATGGAAAAAAAAACTTGTAGTGGTTATGTTTTGGTTTTTGGTTATTCTTCCGGATGAGCGCTATTATTCAGCACCAGCATTGCTTCTATATATTCGCGTGTATTGCTTAATCTGGGTACTTTGTGTTGTCCTCCCAGTTTTCCTTTCTGTGCCAGCCAGTCATGGAACAATCCCTGACGGGCTACGATCACTTCCAATGGTTGCAAAGCGATATCTTTCCATCGTTTGGCTTCATAGTCAGAGTTAACCTCTTTCAGCGTAGCGTCAAGTATCGAAGCGAACTTTTCTACGGAATCCGGCATTTTGGCAAATTCTATTAGCCACTGGTGCCTGCATTTTGCGTTCTCATCCATAAACACCGGTGCTGCAGAGTATTCGCAAACTTGTGCTCCGGTCTCGGCGCAAGCTTTTGCCAATCCTTTTTCAGCATTATCGATAATCAGCTCTTCACCAAATGCATTGATGAAATGCTTCGTTCTTCCCGTGATGACAAACTTATAGGGATTCTTGCTGGTAAACTTCACAGTATCACCAATCATGTATCTCCACAGACCACAGGAAGTAGAAATAACCATTGCATAGTTCTTGTTGAGCTCGACTTCTTCAAGACAATAAGCCCGTGGATTTTCTTTTCCCACTTCCTCCAACGGAACAAATTCGTAGAAAATTCCATAGTCGATCATTAATAACATGGCAGGATCGGAAAGGTCGTTCTGGGTTCCGAAATATCCTTCCGAAGCATTGTAGGTCTCTACATAATGCATTTTAGGTGTTGTAATCACCTGTTTATATTGCTCACGATACGGTGTGAAAGCCACTCCGCCATGGAAGAAAACTTCCAGATTGGGCCATACTTCTTCCAGTGCCTGCTTTCCTGTCTTTTCAAGGATACGTTTGATAAGTACCAGCATCCACGACGGCACACCGGATAGGCTTGTCACATTTACCGGAATAGTGCTGTTGGCGATTGCTTCTATCTTGGTTTCCCATTCGCTCATCAATGCAATTTTCTTGCTTGGTACGCGAATGAAATTGATAAGCGGATTTACGTTTTGAATCAGAATAGCGGATAAATCTCCTACTAAACTATGATTGGAATTGAGGTTCGGGCTATGGCTCCCTCCTAGAATCAGTCCCTTGCCGGAGAAAAAATGGCTATCCGGATTGATGCGGAAATAAAGAGCTGCTGCGTCTTTTCCTCCTCTGTAATGAATATCTTCCAGCGCTTCCTTGCTGACAGGAAGGAATTTACTTTTATCATTAGTCGTTCCGGAGGATTTTGCAAACCAGCGTATCTCCGATGGCCAAAGCAGATTCTGTTCCCCAGCTCGCAAACGTTCTACATAAGGCTTAATTTCTTCGTATGTCTGGATAGGAACACGTTTACGGAAATCTTCATAGTTACGGATAGAGGAATAATCGTACTTTCTTCCCCATTCTGTTTGAGCGGCCTGGCGTGTTAAGCGGCTTAACACACGATGCTGTATCTCACTAGCCTGACTAGCATATAGGTCTATCTGTTTTAAACGGGAATCGAAAGTCTTACTAATAATTTTTGTAATATTCATTTCTGCTTTAACATAATAATGTTTAGTCGTGCAAAAGTAACTTATTTATCTTTTTTTTCTATCTTTACGACGGAAATAATCGTTAAAAATTGACGACTTCCATATAAATCCCGAGTTTTAGACTAAAAAATGCGACAATGAGAATTGGAATCTTAACATCCGGCGGGGACTGTCCCGGTATTAATGCCACGATTCGTGGCGTGTGCAAAACTGCCATCAATTATTACGGGATGGAAGTAGTAGGTATTCACAGCGGTTTTCAGGGCTTGCTGACTAAAGATGTCGAATCTATTACAGACAAGTCGCTCTCCGGTTTGCTCAATCTGGGTGGAACGATGTTAGGAACCTCTCGTGAGAAGCCTTTCAAAAAAGGAGGCGTTGTCTCTGATGTTGACAAACCGTCTTTAATCCTTCAGAATATCCGGGAAATGGAACTCGACTGTGTCGTTTGTATCGGCGGAAATGGAACACAGAAGACAGCGGCGAAGTTTGCTGCGATGGGAGTGAATATCGTATCTGTACCTAAAACCATTGATAATGATATTTGGGGCACAGATATTTCTTTCGGTTTCGACTCGGCAGTAAGTATTGCTACCGATGCCATCGACCGTTTACATTCCACCGCAAGTTCTCACAAAAGGGTGATGGTGATTGAAGTGATGGGGCACAAGGCGGGTTGGATTGCCTTGTATTCCGGTATGGCAGGAGGAGGGGATGTGATTCTTCTCCCTGAAATTGCTTATGACATTAAAAATATTGGTAATACGATTCTGGAAAGACTGAAAAAGGGCAAGCCTTATTCTATTGTAGTGGTAGCAGAAGGTATTAGGACAGACGGGCGCAAACGGGCTGCTGAATATATTGCGCAGGAGATTGAATATGAAACTGGTATAGAAACTCGCGAAACAGTTCTGGGGTATATTCAGCGTGGTGGTTCGCCTACTCCTTTCGACCGCAATCTTTCTACCCGTATGGGCGGCCACGCGACAGAATTGATCGCCAAGGGTGAATTCGGGCGTATGGTAGCTTTAAAAGGAGACGATATTGCATCTATCCCTCTTGAAGAAGTTGCAGGAAAACTGAAATTAGTTACTGAAGATCACGATTTGGTGATTCAGGGGCGTCGCATGGGGATTTGCTTTGGCTAGTCTCCTCGGCTTCCATAGTAGGTTGTACCGTAGAAATTTCATTATCGGAGGTGTTTTCTTCTAAAACATTCTCCAGTTTTGTCTCGGGAATTACATTCAGTTCGGCTTCAAGTTCATTCTCAAATTCAGTTGACAATTCAGTTTCAGAGTTAGTTGCAAGTTCAAACTCCGGTTCTGTTGTAGTTGCTGAATGTTGTGCTTTGATCTCTTCGACAGTTGACATAAATACGGGTTCCTTTACTTTCTTTATAGCCATTTGGGCAGCATTCTGTTGAGACTCTTTCTTGGAATATCCCGTACCTGTTCCTGCCGGAAGTCCTTCAATGCGTACTTCGGTTTGGAAGACAGGGTTGCTGTCGTGATCGAGAAATTGCTCGATTAACTCAAAGGAAACCTCCATCTTATTTTTTTGGCTCCACTCAATAAGTTTGGATTTGAAGTTAACCTCTTTTCGGGATATTTTATCCAGGTCGATATAACGGTTGATGATCCGTTGCTCCATAAACTGTTTGCAGCGTTCATACCCCTGATCCAGATAAATAGCTCCGATAAATGCCTCAAAAGCATTTCCGTACATATAACTGTTGTGAGAAGAAGAGCGGGTGGAATACTTTATGAGTTTATCCAAGCCGATTTCAACGGCCAACTTATTCAAAGTCTCCCGTTGTACGATCTTAGAACGTGTGTTGGTCAGGAAACCTTCCCGTTTCCCTTCAAAACGTTTATAGACAATATCTCCTACGATGGCGTCGAGGATGGCGTCACCTAAAAACTCCAGCCGTTCATTGTTGAGGGGACGTCCCTTGTCGGAGCGGACAGAAGTCGATTTGTGCAGGAGAGCCTGCTCATAAAGTTGGATATTGCGCGGGTAGAACCCGAGTATCCGGTAAAAACAAAGATAAGACTCTCTATCCTTGCGGAACAAGAGCCTTATCTTATCTATTTCGTTACGTAACACGATATTACTCTGCGTATTTCTTGAAGATAACGCACGCATTGTGACCACCAAATCCAAATGTATTGGACAAGGCAACATTAACTTCGCGTTTCTGTGCTTTATTGAACGTGAAATTAAGGTTATAGTCGATATTCTCGTCGTTGTCACCTTCTTCGTGGTTGATAGTCGGAGGAACAATGCCGTTCTTGATAGCAAGGATACTTGCAATAGATTCTACCGCACCGGCAGCTCCCAGCAAGTGACCTGTCATTGATTTTGTTGAACTGATGTTCAACTCGAACGCATGATCACCGAATACTTCCTTGATTGCTTTTGCTTCTGAAATATCACCAACCGGAGTAGATGTACCGTGTACATTGATATAATCTACTTCTTTCGGATCCATTTCCGCATCTTCCAGTGCATTTCTCATCACCAACTTCGCTCCCAGACCTTCCGGATGAGAAGCTGTCAGGTGATGTGCATCTGCAGACATACCTACACCGGCAACTTCTGCATAGATTTTTGCACCGCGAGCTTTAGCGTGTTCCAGTTCTTCCAGGATCAGGCAACCGCCACCTTCGCCCATAACGAAACCATCACGGCTTGCGCTAAACGGACGTGAAGCTTTAGAAGCTTCGTCGTTGCGTGTTGACAGTGCGTGCATAGCGTTGAAACCGCCCACACCTGCCGGGAAGATAGCTGCTTCCGAACCACCGGATACAATTACGTTTGCTTTACCCAGACGAATCAGGTTGAAGGCATCTGCAATAGCGTTGGTTGAAGTAGCACATGCTGAACAAGTCGCGTAGTTAGGACCATGGAAACCATACATGATAGAAATCTGTCCGGCTGCAATATCCGAAATCATCTTTGGAATGAAGAACGGATTAAACTTCGGACCCATTTCCTGACGAGTGTAGTAGTTGCCTACCTCTTCTTCAAATGTATGTATACCACCAATACCGGCGCCGAAAATAACACCGATTTTGTTCAAGTCTTCTTTCTCGACATCAAGACCGGAATCACTCACCGCTTCTTTGGCAACAGCGATGGCATATTGAGTATACAGGTCCATCTTTCTTGCTTCTTTACGGTCTATGTATTTCGTTGCATCGAAGTCTTTCACTTCGCATGCGAATTGGGTCTTGAATAACGACGCATCAAAATGAGTAATAGGCCCTGCTCCACTAACCCCGTTCACAAGGTTTTCCCAAAATTCGGGAACGCTGTTGCCAACGGGAGTAATGGCGCCAAGGCCTGTTACTACCACTCTTTTTAATTCCATATTGATGAAATCGAATTACTTAGCGTGTTCTTCGATATAAGATACAGCATCACCTACAGTACCAATCTTTTCTGCTTGGTCATCAGGAATAGAGATACCGAATTCTTTTTCGAATTCCATGATAAGTTCTACAGTGTCAAGAGAATCTGCTCCCAGGTCGTTAGTGAAGCTTGCTTCGGTTGTAACTTCTGATTCTTCTACGCCTAATTTATCAACGATAATCGCTTTTACTCTTGATGCAATTTCAGACATAACTTTAAGTTTTTAATTAATAATTAGTTTTATTTCTTTAAATTTGCGGTGCAAAGGAATGAATATTTATCGTTTTGCGCAAATATTTGACTAAATAAATGCAAAGTTTTGCACATTTTTCACTGTTTTGTGCATCGAAATTGAGGGTTATGAAGAAAAACATCGCAATTTTTGCTTCCGGTTCCGGTTCAAATGCCGAGAATATTATCCGGTATTTCCAAAAAAACGATTCCGTTCAGGTTTCGTTGGTACTTTCTAATAAAAGTGATGCATACGTTTTGGAACGTGCGCATCGTTTGGGAGTGGCCTGTAACGTGTTTCCAAAGGAGGACTGGATAGCCGGAGATGAAATTTTGGCTATTTTGCAGGAGTACCGCATCGACTTTGTCGTACTGGCTGGCTTTCTGGTTCGTGTGCCTGACTTGCTTTTGCATGCTTATCCCGATAAAATTATAAATATACATCCTGCCCTTCTGCCGAAGTTCGGAGGCAAAGGAATGTATGGTGACCGGGTTCATGAAGCAGTAGTGGCTGCCGGTGAAAAGGAAAGCGGTATCACTATACATTATATAAATGAGCATTATGACGAAGGAAATGCAATCTTCCAGGCTACTTGTCCTGTTCTTCCGACAGATTCTCCGGATGATGTAGCCAAAAAAGTGCATGCCTTGGAATATGAACACTTCCCGCAAGTCATAGAACAAGTATTAAGAAATAAGTATTAATTAAGTATTACTCCATGCAGATAATCGTTTGACGGAATTTCATGAAGTTCTCGGTCGCTACGGTTAATACTTAATACTTATTTCTTAATACTTGATTAAATAAGCTGTCTCTTCTCGTCGCAAAGGATAATCCCCGCGTAAGGTTTCGAATTGTTCCGGTTGATTTTTCAATCGGGTGCTATCTTCGACTGGATTATATATTTGGAGGATTGCTTCTTCATGGTTTTTGGCATGTATAATAGGAGAGGCGGGTGCCGGTGCGTTTATTTTATAATCAGCTTCTATTTGGAAGAATTTGCAAATGGCATCCAGTGACATGCGTGTGGCGTTTGCTTTTCCATCGGCAGAGTAACCCGCAATGTGGGGAGTGCCAATAAATACTTTATCCAGTAACTCACGGTTAATTTCCGGTTCATGTTCCCATACATCAATGATGGCATCTAAAATGATCCGGCTGTCTAGGGCTTTTAAAAGAGCATTGGTGTCAATGACCTCTCCTCGGGAGGTATTAATGATAACCGGTTTTCGTTTGAGTGACTGGAAGAAGTTCTCATCTGCCAAGTGGAAGGTTTTATATTTCCCTTCCTTATATAAAGGTACGTGAAAGGTAATGATATCACATTCTTCTGCTATTTTACTTAGTGAAGCGAACTGCTCTGTTCCTTCTTTTTCCTCCCGTGGCAAATCATTCAGTAAAACGCGCATGCCAAAATCCCGGGCAACTTTAGCTACTTTACTCCCTACGTTTCCCACTCCTATGATTCCAATCGTCAGTTCGTTTAACTTTTTGTTTCTGCAAGATTTCCACACCAGAAGCGATGACTGTATATATTGGGCGACAGAAGCAGAATTGCATCCCGGAGCATTTGTCCATTCTATGCCTGCCTGTTTGCAATACTCTGTATCAATGTGATCGAAACCTATGGTTGCCGTTGCTATGAATTTTACCCGACTACCTTCCAATAAATCCCGGTTGCAATGTGTGCGGGTACGGACAATGAGTGCGTCTGCATCCCGTACGAGCTCCGGAGTGAAATCTTTCCCCGGTACACAAGCCACCTCATCGGCTATTCTCTGAACCGCTTCTTTTATAAATGGTATTTTATTGTCGATAATAATTTTCATATACAATTCATCTTTTATACCCACAAAGGTAACAAATAAAAAAGTAAGAAAGGGTTGCTTGTCTGAAAAATATTACATAGATTTGCCCTATTATATATCTATTAGCTAGTTAAGATTATGACATTTAGTAACCTTTGCAACGAGATTTTTTGGAAATCGACAACTGATTACCATGTAACGGATAGTGTGGATGCTCCGATGAACAATCCTTACGAGTTGAAAACTATTGAGTATTATTTATATCTAAAGAACTGGATTGATGCTGTGCAATGGCATTTTGAGGATATTATCCGTGACCCGCAGATTGATCCGGTAGAAGCATTGGCTTTGAAAAGAAGAATTGATAAATCAAATCAGGATCGTACAGACTTGGTGGAATTAATCGATAGTTACTTCTTAGACAAATACAAAGAAGTAAAACCTCTCTCTGACGCAACGATCAATACAGAAAGTCCTGCATGGGCTATTGACCGCTTGTCAATTCTTGCATTGAAAATTTACCACATGCAGCAGGAAGTGGAACGTACGGATACTACAGAGGAACACCGTCTTCAATGTCAGACTAAGCTGAATATCCTGCTGGAACAACGTAAAGACCTCTCTACAGCTATTGAGCAGTTATTAGCTGATATCGAAGCCGGGAGAAAATATATGAAGGTATATAAACAGATGAAGATGTATAATGACCCGGCATTGAATCCGGTGCTTTATGCAAAAAAATAACGAATGGCGCGTATTCTCATTATTCGTTTTTCAGCTCTTGGCGATGTAGCCATGACAATACCGGTAATACATTCGCTGGCTGTGCAATACCCGCAGCACGAAATAACAGTGTTAAGTCGTGCTGTATGGCAGCCGCTCTTTCAGGGGCTGCCTACGAATGTAGGTTTTGTCGGAGCTGACTTAACAGGTAAACACAAGGGGCTTTGGGGCTTGAATAGCCTCTATTCGGAGTTGAAGGCGATGCATTTTGATTACATTGCAGATTTTCATCATGTGCTTCGTTCCAAATATTTATGTCTGCGATTCCGTCTTGCCAATAAACCGGTAGCTTCCATATGTAAAGGAAGGGCCGGTAAAAAGAAACTGGTTCGTCGTCATGATAAGGTGATGGAGAATCAGAAGAGTTCTTTTCGCCGTTATGCCGATGTGCTTGAGAAGCTAGGTTTACCGGTTTTATTAAATTTCTCTTCTATTTATGGCGAAGGAAAAGGTAATTTTGCAGAGATAGAGCCAGTCACAGGACCTAAAGAAAATCAAAAATGGATTGGTATAGCTCCTTTTGCCAAACACAGAGGTAAGATTTATCCGTTAGAGTTGCAAGAGCAGGTTATAGCACATTTTGCGGCTAACCCACAAGTGAAAGTGTTTCTTTTTGGAGGCGGCAAAAATGAGCAGGAAGTGTTTGACGCATGGATTGCTAAATATCCTTCTGTTGTTTCAATGATCGGTAAACTGAATATGCGTACCGAGCTGAACCTGATGAGCCATTTGGATGTGATGCTTTCAATGGATTCTGCCAATATGCATTTGGCGTCCTTGGTCAATATTCCGGTTGTTTCTATTTGGGGGGCCACTCATCCTTATGCTGGTTTTATGGGCTGGAAGCAATTGCCGGTTAATACCGTGCAACTTGATTTGTCATGCCGTCCCTGCTCTGTATATGGACAGAAGCCTTGCTGGCGTGGTGATTATGCCTGTTTAAGAGATATAAAGCCGGAACAGGTTATTGCAAAAATAGAAGGGATTGTAGGTTGATATTTGCAGGAATTCAATTTAGTTGTTTTTGAGCCGAAAGAGTGTAGAATCAAATAATGATGGAAAAAGAGATACAACGAAAGAAAAAGGTACTGATAGATCTTACGAATTATGGTAGTCTAACAGCTGGTTTCGGACAGATTGCGGCCAACTATGCGGCCGCTTTTTCGTCTATGCCGATAGAGGATCTTCATTTTGTATATTTGTTGAGACAGAAATATATGCAGGAATTTGGCCCGAATGTGACTTCTGTTCCGGTACGTCGTATCAATAAGTTTTTTCCTTTTACCCTTCCTAAAGTAGATGTATGGCATGCGGTGAATCAGCAGCGGAAGTTGTTGCGTATTGCCGGTGGTACAAAGTTTATCTTTACTATACATGACTTTAATTTCTTAACGGAGAAAAAGCCTTGGAAGGCTAAAATGTATCTTCGTCGGATGCAGAATAAGGTCAATAAGGCAGCAGTAGTCACAACGATTTCTCATTATGTCGCAGATGTCATTCGTCAACATATAGATTTGAAGGGGAAAGAGATCCGGGTCATCTATAATGGGGTGGAGAGGATCGATATGTTGGAAGGTACCCAGCCGTCTTTTGCGACGGGACGTCCTTTCTTTTTTACGATTGGACAGATCCGTAGGAAAAAGAATTTCCATCTCCTGGTTGACGTAATGCGCCATTTCCCGGAATATGATTTGTATATTTGTGGAGATGCCCATTTCGCTTATGCTGAAGAAGTGCGTAATCTGATTCGTGAGAAGCAAGTCACTAATGTGTTTTTGACAGATGTAATCACTCAAAGTGAAAAGATATGGTTGTATCGGAACTGTGAGGCGTTCCTGTTTCCTAGTGAAGGAGAAGGTTTTGGACTCCCTGTGGTGGAAGCTATGCAGTTTGGAAAGGCTGTATTTGCAGCTAATCGCACTAGTTTACCGGAAGTTTGTAATGGACATGCCATCATGTGGGAGCATTTGGATACAGAATCTATGGTGCAAAGTATCCGGGAGCATTTGCCTGATTTCTATAAAGATGAGGAACGCTTGACCAGAATGAAAGAACATGCAGCTTCATTCAGTTACGAGAAGCATATACAAGCTTATCTTGATTTATATCGCGAGTTAGCTCAATTGTCTTAATGTCGAAGTTAATTGATCGTATACCTTTTCCGGGGTAATTAATGCGAAACGTTCTTCATAAGTTAATGTTGCTTGTTGTTCCGGCGGAAGAATATCGTCGGGACTAATACCTCGGGCAAGTACGGAATTTGCAGGTAACCACATTGATTTAGAGGCGCTTGGCGAATAAATAGCGAATGAAGGAATTTCGAGGGCTTGCGCAATGTGTCGGGCTCCTCCTTCGTTTCCGAAATAAAACGAGCAGTTGGCGCAAAGTGCTGCCAGTTGTCGTAATGAAGAGGCTTGTATATCAATCTTGATGCGTTCCGGACATCCCAATTCCTTGTAGATATTTCTTGCATCTTCTTCTTCATACCCCGGTGCATAGTTGAAGATCATTTGTATGTCCTTGTATTCTTCCAATATTCTTTTAAGTGTGGTTATCATAAACTCCGTATTCCATTTTTTATGGAGGAGCTTGGTGGTGACTCCTATTAGGAATACAGGGCGCGCGAAATCTATCCCCTCCTTTTCCATATAATATCGAAAGTCTTTTTTCTCCTGGTCAGTGAGGTATAACCTGAATTCTTTTGTATATTGAATAGGCTTGATTTTCTCTAATGGCGCTGCAAGCAATAGGTTGCGTTTTACCATATCAGTTGTTAGACTATTGCTGTAAGTGTCTGTCCGATAATTTAATAGCAAACGTGTGTATCCCTTGATACGCCCTATCCGGAAAGGGGTTTTTAATGAAAAAAGAGAGAAAAAAAGAGTCCGGATCGTAGAACGCATATCGATGATGACATCGTATTTGTTTTGGTGCGTCACTTGCCATACTTTTTTTATATAAGCAGTGAATGGTTTATTCTCATTCTTGTCAAATGTAATAACCTTATCTATGTCCGGGTGACCCTCATAGAGCGATGCTATATTTTTATTCAGCACAAAGTGTATTTCTGCATCGGGAAAACTTTTTTTCAGCGTACTGCACAATGCAACAGCCAGAATAGAGTCCCCTATTTGTCTAAATCGAATAATCAGAATTTTTTTGATTGGTTTCATGCTTGACTTCTTTATGCTTTTTATCGTGCAAACATAGCTAAAAAAAAGCATTTATGTCTAAATATAAATGAAAAGAAAAAAGAAAAAACGACTAAAGTTGTTCGCAACAGTACTTATATGTATAGAGAGTTAGCCAATCTTTGTGAGAAAAGAAAAAAATATAGTCGGAATATGCCTTAATTTCTTTATCTTTGCTCCATCTTTGTAATTAGTATTATATAGGAGAGTGTAATGAGAGTGATTGTAAATCCCAAGTACGCGCATCTGCAGAAGGAGATAGAAGAAATTCCAAGGTCCTTCCAGGAAAAAGGAGATGTGGTGTACGATGGGCGTAATGTTTTAAAACGAATTGGCTTAGGCAGCATTGATGTTGTGGTGAAGAGCTTTAAGAAGCCTCACATCATCAATCGTGTTGTATATTCGTTTTTCCGGCAATCAAAAGCAGAGCGTTCCTATATTTACTCTATGGAAATTCAACAACATGGCTTTGACACTCCGGAGCCAGTTGCTATGATCGAACAATTCCAAAGTGGTCTTCTTTCACATAGCTATTACATTTGTTGTTATGATGGTGGCGAAACAGTCCGTTCCCTGATGGATGGGAAAGTGGAAGGAAATGAAGATAAACTTTCTGCTTTTGCGCGCTACACGGCTGCTTTGCATCAGGCAGGTATCCTGCATTTGGACTATTCTCCCGGCAATATATTGATCCATCAGAATGATGCGAATGAATATAGTTTTTCCTTGGTCGACGTGAATCGCATGCAGTTGCTATCGGATATTGATTGTGATACTGTGTGCCGTAATATGTGTCGTTTATGTATCTCTCGTGAAGTGCTGACTTATATAATGACAGAATACGCTTCTTTGAGAGGATGGGATGTAGAATCTACTGTTAGTCTGGCTCTTCGTTATAGCGATCAGTTCTTTACTCATTATATTTATCGTCGTGCGGCACGAAAAGAAAAAGAAAGGCATATTGTATCCCTGATTTTATTCTTCCGTTTATACCGTTCCGTACGTAAGTTCTTTTCCTGGGAACCGCATATCTCACGTTTCTTATTGAAAAAAGAAAAGCGCATTTATGATACATACTTGTGTAAGTATGACTATTGCGAATTGCTTTCTGCTGATTATCAATGATTAACTCTTACTTCCGCGCATGACTACACTGCGGATTTTATGCCTGAAAAAACCTTTCTGATTGGTATATGTGCAGTTATGCTTATCCAAAAATGCAGAAATGACTGCTTCGTCATCATGTAGATGGTATGTGCAAATTGCAAAATCCAACTTCTGGCAATTCTGAAATAAGTTCTTGCATCCGGCCAATGCATGCCGTTCAGCTCCTTCGATATCCATTTTTAGAAATAGATGCTCATCCGTTTGATTGTTGAAGAAGTCATCCAGGGTTTGTTCTCTCGAAGAATTATGGTCGCTTACATACTTTTGGACAATCGTAACTTTATCTTGCCATGGCTCAAAGGTCGCTCTGATGGCCTCCAACCATTGTTCGTCCTGCTCAAACAAGTAAACATGTTTAGCTTCTTCGATGATTTCCAATGAAGAATATCCTTCGGCGCAACCAACATCCACAAATACCTTTCCTGTCACTTCTTTAACGCTGTTGAAGTAATGGTGCGGTGAGCGCTTGTCTTGTTCCATGCTCAAAGCCCTGTAATATTTCTGAATTTTCCTGGCCGGAGTGCTCTTTCTGAAATAGAGCCGTTTCTCTTCTTTTTGAACATAGTATAAACCTTTCTCCTCGTCTTTCTGTACGTCAACGGGCATATTTGCATATTCATCTTTGAATTCATACAGGTGTCTTGAATATCCATGTTCTTTAATATATTCATAGTATTTCAGATAAGGAGAGCCGGGCTTATATCCTTTCATGAAATAATATGGGAGAGTGCCATATATAAATTTCTTTATTGTGTGTTTAAGTATGTTCATCTCATTAATTTCTTGTAGATGTTTAAGATCTCTTCCGCTTGCTTTTCTTCAGAGAATCTTTTGGCAAATATTTGCCCTTTTTCAATCATTACTTTCTTTCTTTCAGGGTCAGAGTATATCTGTTTGAAAGCATTGGCCATTCCTTTGATATCGTCGGGATGTATATAGATTGAGTCGGGACCTCCGGCTTCTTCCAGGCAAGAACCTGTTGCGGCTACTACCGGAATTCCGGAGTATAAAGCTTCTATGATGGGGATGCCAAAGCCTTCAAAGCGTGAAGGATATACAAAAATTTCAGCTAGCTGATAAAAAGTCGGCAGATCATCAAAAGGAACATTGCTGATGATGTGCACTCTTTCTTCCAGCTTATTCTCCTTAATAAAACGTTCAATCTTATCAGTGTATTCTGTATGACGTCCTACAATGACAAGATGAATTTGTTCAGGAAGCATCGTCAGTGCTTGTACCGCCGAAAGGGCATTCTTTCGTTCTTCAATACTTCCTACGTTGAGGATATAGTGCTCCGGTAGCTGATATTTAGCTCGAACTTCTCTTTTTTTCTCTTCTGTTACAGGGTGCGTGAATGAAGTATCACATCCCTGATAAACAACTTCTATCTTATCGGCAGGAATCCCGAAATACTCAATAATATCACGTTTGGTGCATTCGCTGATAGCAATGATTCTATCAGCATTTTCGCAGGCTTTGCGGAATTTGTATGTGTATATATTCCTGTCGATCGAATGGTAGTATTGTGGGTATCGCAGAAATATCAGATCGTGGATCGTCACGATACTTTTTACCTCACTTTTATGGATATTCAGGGGCAATTCATTGCTAAGTCCATGAAAAATATCAATTCTTTCTTTTTCCAATTGGCGGGTGACTCCCAACACTCGCCATAACGAACTTAACTTTTTCCAGAAAGAAGTAGTGGGGTAAGAAAGCTGTAGTTGCCGATATTGCTTCGTTAATTTGTTCAGCCTTTTATTTTCCCGTTTCTTGGGGGCATACAATACATATTCATTCTCCGGATAGAATTGGCATAGAATATCCACTATATAGCGGCTATAATTACCCAAACCGGTGAAATTCTGTACTGCACGTTTTCCGTCAAAACCTATTCTCATTTCTACTTCTTACCTTTATGTGATTATAGTTAGACTTCAAATTCCCGATAAGGTTTATTCAGGTCTAAATAATGGAAATTGTGTTGTCTTTGCCCACTTTGTTTAGGTATGGTCATGTAATCTCCGTATTTCTGTGACAGATAGGCATCATATTTCTGTACTCCCCATACTTCTTCATCTTCAAATAAGACTGGAGTAGGGATGCCCAGAATATCTTTAGACATGATTCCTTTCATTCCGTCATCATAATCACAGACCAATGCGGATTGGTCGAAATCATACTTTTTCATTACTTTCCTGATACTTTCCTGTGCTCCGGTAAGGGTAAAAAGCTTTCTGCATAATAGCGGTATCCATGAACTGGACCTTTTCCATGCTTGTATGGATCGCGATGAATCAGATAAAGTACACGTTTGTAGAATTCGTACTTTGCAAAATGCATTCTTTGCGCCATGCGGCTCTCCGGAACTCCGTCCAGTGGGAATATATCAATATATACGCCTCCCAAATATTTGAGATGCATACGTTCAATTAGAGTGGTGTCGGCATCCTGTACTTTTGCGAATGGAAGAGGATATTCCTTGTCGTTTTCAGCACATACAGCTTCGTATGGTTTCGGCAACCATTCTTTGGCATTAGCCATTAATAAATCATAATCGGCTCTTGGCATACCGATATCCAGATCATCATCCCAAGGGATAAATCCTTTGTGGCGGACGGCTCCCAGCATGGTGCCTGCCATGATGTAATATCGCAGATTATGTTCTTTGCAAACTTTGTCAACAGCTAATAAATTCTTTAATATGCGAAGCTGTAGAGGGCGGATATCGTAATTTGCCATTTCTATCTGAATTTGATTAATAAAGACTGGCTGGAATCAGCTTCTGTGCCTGTTGAAAGTCCTCTACGGTGTCCAGTTCGGCCGAGAAGAACTCGGTGGTATCCATGACGTAAAAGCTATATCCTTGCGGAATCAGTCGCTCAAAAGCCCGTTCGTAGAATATATTGTCCAGTCCTTCAGTGGTAATCATAATGTCCAGTTCCCGGAATAGAGCTTTGGTGTATTCAGCTGACATCTTTTCGATACCGATAGACTCTCCGATAGCATCGGATATAGAACAGACTTTGCTGATTTCAACAACCTTTTGTGCGTCGTCTACGATGACTTTTATTTCTTCCGCTCCAAGCTCATGACGATTTAATGCCAATATGTCGGCTTTATCTGAATCAAGCAGTTTCTCTACAATTTGAGGATCAAAAACAATATCGCTGTCTAATAACAATATTTCTTCCCCGTCTGTATATGGTCGGGTAAGCCATAATGAATAGATATTGTTGGTTGATTCATATCTGTCATTATAGATGAAAGTAATATTTTGGACAGGATAACGTGCCTGCAGAAAATCAACGATTTGCTGCTGGCGATACCCCGTGACGATAATGAATTCGTCGAATCCATTTTGTATCAGAGCATCAAAAGCTCTTTCCAGTAGACATCGTTCTCCTATCTTGAGGAGGCATTTGGGCGTTGTATCGGTCAGCGGGCGTAAGCGTGAGGCTATTCCTGCGGCTAATATTACTGCTTTCATTTGGATGCGATTTCTTTAATTGTGTCTATAACGATCCGGTTCTGCTCTGGGCGTCCCAATGTGATACGCAAATGAGTGTTGATATCCGGTTCATTCATAAACTTCACTTTATAACTTTGTTCGGCAAAAGCCTTTTGTAAAGCCTCTTTTAGCTCTATCGGGTATTTGATTAAAATGAAATTGGCAACCGATTCATATACTTTGAATCCGGGTAATACGCCAATTTCCTTTTCGTAACGCTCACGGTCTTCGTTCATCAGTTTGGCGATGTTGCGGTAGTGTGCGTCCGATTTAAGAGCTGCAATGGCGATATCTTCGGATATTCGGTTGTATCCCAGATATTTATTGCTGTATCTGCTGAATTTTTCCAATTCCTTACTCATAAATCCGAATCCCATACGTAAACCGGGCAATCCATAAAACTTGGATAAAGTACGGGAAATAATCAAATTCTGATATTTATTAACCAGTTTTTTGATATAACTGGTATCAGTTGAAACAAAAGAAGCGTATGCCTCGTCTATCAGTACCACTGTTTGGCTGGGTACTTCTGCAAGCAGTTCATCCAGTTCTTTCGGAGTTAAACCATTGCCGGTAGGGTTATTGGGAGAAGCCAGTAAAAGAATCTTCGGATTCTCTTTCTGAATCATATCTTTCAGCGTCTCAAAGTCATATTTAAAGGTGTTTCCGTCTTCGTAAAGAGGATATTGCAAAGTATGACCATTCACCTCATCTGCAATTGACTTATAATACCACCATGAGAACTTGGGAATCAACATCGTTTTGTTTCCATCTTCTTGAGTCAGGAAGTAATGAACGGCTTGCTTCAGGATATCTTCTCCGCCGTATCCCAATAAAACTTGAGTTTCATCTATATCGTATAGTTCGGACAAGAAAACGGATAATATACTTTTCTTTCCTTCATCATAAATGCGGGTATAAAAACAAAGTTTATTTATATCGAAGTTTTTTAAAGCCTCTACTACTTCTTTTGATGGACTGTAGTTAAATTCGTTTCGATCTAAAAAGTTCAAATTCTTTTCCATATTAGTTTTGTATGATTCCTTTATCGCACCAGGTTAGTTTCCTGACTTTCGTTTCGTTCAAAATACTGCGGTTGTTATTTAAATTATCCGTTCCATGTAGTTCGTGATGGAGGTGGAACACAATTCCCGCAAATTTGATGGTACGCTTGCGTACACCGTTATTGATGAGGCGGCATACTAATTCATGATCTTCGCTTCCCCATCCGGTAATAGCTTCATTATATCCATTAACTTTTAATAAGTCCTCTTTCCAGAAAGCCATATTACATCCTCTGGAATATGAAATATCCCATTGTCGATAATGTTGAAGTAGCGGACTCAACCAAGGTAAATGCACTCCGTTGATTGTGTTTTTAGTACCTTTGTCGTGAATGGAAATTATGCAGTTTTTTTCCGCTAACATTTTTTTTGTTAAACCTTCCCGGATTAATACACGGCTACCGGTTACGAAACTACCTTTTTGGGCAAAACGTGCATGATCTTTGACGAAATCTTTGTGTAAGACGATATCTCCGTCGATTTGTATAATATATTCTTTAGATGCTTTCGCAATAGCTTTGTTGCGGATGGAGGCTAGTCTGAAGCCTAGATCCTCATGCCAGACATGAATAATGGGAACTTCGGAGGAAGCAGCCAATTGATGAATTAGCTCTCTTGTGTCTTCTTTAGAACCATCATCAGCAATGATAATTTCATCAGGAAGGAGAGATTGACGTAGCACGCTTTTAACGCATAATTCTAACGCGTCGCTTCTATTATAGGTGGATATAATCAGCGATGTACTTATGTTGCTCGCCATTGGTTTATTCATATAATTATTACTAAGTTAGTTAAATAGTTAAGGGGGCTTGCACTAAAATTCTACAAATGTATACATTTTATTTGGTTGTGACAAGCATTGAGAGCTTTTTCAAGGTAGCTGCATCAGATTTTATGATTCTTTTTTTCTGTTCTGGAATTAATAAGTATACATACAAGTTCGTTATCTTTGTATCCCAGGCGAGTCACCTTTTCATTATAACCATTGGATTTGTATAAATCTTCTTTCCAAAAGGCCGTATTACATTCTATTATATGTAAAATATCATTGGCAATACTTCTCTTGTAAATGACTAAGAATAAAGGGGGGCTTCTCTCGTGTTTTTAGGAAGTATTGAACTGGAAATTTTGTAAATGGAAATGATATTTTCTAAGAAACTTATAGTGTACTATTTGTTAATAGTTTTTTCCGCTTAAGCTCTGCTCTTTTTGTATTTATGACTTTTAATTAGATATTGAATGTTAAAGGGCAGTTTTAGGAATAAAAAACGTTTTATAGATTTGAATGTTAGTCGAGTTTCTAAAATAGGAGGGAGACAGTTTTGAGAGAGTCTTGCTAATCCTTTTATTAAGTCAACCCTTTTAATGTTCGAGTACATCGCTGGTAGGTATCGATGATAAATTTCAAATAAATAATATAAGTTTATTTCTTTTTGAAGATGTTTGCTAAGGTTGTTGTCTGCTTGTATCAATCTCCTGATTTCACTAAAAACTATGGTAAGATCATTTAGATGCTTCAAGGTGTAGCCTTGTTCCATATTTGTAATAGAATCTTCTCTCTTGCAATTATAAAGATATGTTGTTTGGCTGGTTAAGGTAAATGATCTGGTATTTAAAGCGAGCATGGCATGCATTACTATGTCTTCGTGGTACACATGTTCCAAAAAATGAATATGAAATTCTCTTAAAAAAGAAAGATTATATAATTTATTCCATGTAGTTACCCATATATCATTTTTTTCTTCATAAAAGTATTGAGCCATACATAATTTACCTTTTCGTGTTATATTAGGGTAATTAGTAATTTTGAGTGAATTTTCATTCTCATCAATTTGATTGATTCCAGCTGCAACAAAGTCTACTTTTTCTTGTGAAATAATATTATATAAAGTCTCAATGCAATCAGGAACAATGGCGTCGTCGCTATCCATAAAGTATAGATATTTCCCTTGAGCAGATTCAATTGCTGTGTTTCTCGTTCCTCCCAAACCGAGATTTTTTTTATGTGTAATTATACGGATACAGTTACCTCTAGGATGTGTGTGTTTAAGTTGGTAGACTATATTCATGCTGTTATCATGCCCTAAATCGTCTACTATCAAAATCTCTAAGTTTTGATAGGTTTGGTTTAATGCGGATAATAAGGCGCGTTCAATGTATTGTTCTACATTATAAATAGGCATTGAGAGAGTTATTAGGCACATACTTTTCTTTAATCATTATAACAAAATAATATTAGGTGATTACAAAGTTACTTTAATATTTGTAATGATGAAAGTTATTTCGTTTTTTATTGATTTCTTATCTCGAGCTTGCCTTGTATAGAAAAGAATAATTTCATTAGAATAAAACTTTGGATTATTTTCATTACCTTTGTTCAGAATATTATGTTTGTCTAAATAATGGGACTGATGTAAATTCTGCAATTCCTCTATTGTTTAAGACTATTGTTCTTTAATTTAAATTTTAATAATATGGTATATATTATTTGTTATGATTGGCCTTCAACATCTGGAAATCATACAGGAATGAGGTATCTTTATGAATATATTCAAAAAAGAAATCCTGAATTATATAAAATGTATACTTTTAATATGGGTAGGTGTTTTTTGGATAAGGGAAAAAGGGGGAAGAAAATCTCTGTGTTTTTTACGGCACTTAAATTAGCAATGACATATAAATCAGGAGATAAATTTATTCTTACTGAATATTTACATAGAGATTCGTATCAAATATTGTTTGCAAAAATAATACGCTTTATACGTCCTAAAGCACCTGTATATGCTATGGTGCATCTTGTTCCTGAAAAATTGGAAAGGCGATATTCAAAAGCACAAATAAAGAAGAGTTCACGATTTGTTACAGAAATTGTAACATTGGGAAGTAGTTTGACATGCTATCTTAATAATTTAGGAATAGAGAATGTTTATACTTCATTTCATTATGTCGATAATAATTATTATACTCCTTCTGCAAACCTTTATAACAGAAGTGATGATGTCAAAGTGATAGTAATGGGTGCCTTGGCGCGTGACTTTGAACAGATCGCTTATATTGTTTCAAGACTTCCGCAAATTCATTTTTATATATGCAAAGGGCGAGAAAATATTGATTATTTGTTTTCAGGTTTAAAGAATGTAACATTGGTGGGGTATGTTCCGGAGGCGGAACTAAAGCATTATATGAATGATTCTGATATTTCATTAAATGTGATGAAGGATACTATTGGAAGTAATGTAATTTGTACTTCAATGGCAACAGGATTGGCGATGGTGGTTAGTGATGTTGGGTCTATACGGGACTATTGCGATGAGACCAATGCATGTTTTTGTTCTTCTCCCGATGATTTTATAGAGAAAATTATGATCTTAGCAAATGATCGAGAGTTGCTCAATTCGTTAAAAAAAATGTCTTTGAAAAAAGCACAGCAGTTTTCTATCGATAATTATTGTGCTAGCTTGTCATCTTTATTGAAATAATTGGAGAGTATAGTCGTTTACAGTTTCTTCCAAACATGATGAACTAAAACTTGCAAAGACACATTTAGTGTGAGTTTTCTTAGAGCATTGCATAAACGTAAAAGGTCGTGTAAGCTAAAGTCGTTCTTTAGCGAATGCTGTAAGAATTTATATATATAACGTTTGATCGCTTTTTTGAATTTTCTTTCATTAAGGTGAGAATGGTAGTTTATGCCAATCCATTCTATGAAAAGTATTGTTGCTCTAATCTTTTCTTTATTGAAATGAGTGGAGTTTGATATATTCTCTCCTTCGGCATTTCTCCAACTGACGGGATTGCCTGGTAAAGATATGATTCCTCCTGTAAAATCTGCAAATTTAGCCCATGTCGCATCATCGGTGCACCAAGCCAAAGGGAACTTTATAAATCCTCCCGTTTGTTCCCATACTGCTCGGCTAAATACATACTCACAGGCGGCAGAACTAATTTTTCCAGATAATTTGTCCAATAGGAATTCATATCCAGAAGTTAAATTGGTTTTAAAAGGAGGGTTTTTATACTTTAGTTTACCATGCTCGTCAACAACTTCTAAAGGGAAACGGAATATATATTTTCCTTCAGAATGTTTTTGTGCGGCTTGAATTATACGTGCTACTCCGTCAAAGGGCATTAAGTCGTCATCTGAAAAAAGCCATATAAGTTCTTCTTCTGACAATGATATGCATCGTTCCCAATGACCGGGTAGGTCTTTTTTGCCCATGTTTTGCTCAAAACGATGATATATAATGTCAAACTTGTTCTTGTAATGATCTACTATGGTCTTTAATGGGTAGGGACTTGCGTCATCACCAATGTATACGGTAAACTCGTGGCTGTTTTGTTTAGCGATAGAATCAAGTGTTTCTTGTAAAAAACGTGCTTTATAAGCTGGTATGATAATTGCTAATTTTTTCATTTTATTGCTATCAATTAGGTTTTGCAAATATACACATTCGGTTTGTTTAAATATTGTATTTGCAAACTTTTGTGATGGAAAACTATACTAGCAAGTTGCTGATTGCAAAATAATCCATAGAATTTTCTCTTTTGATTTTTCAGATTACATGTATGTATTGTTAATAATAACTAATTGCAAGCGTGAAATTCTGCTCTATTTGTAAACAATCTCTTTTTAGATACTTCCTATGGATATTATTCCTTACTTTTGCAAGTAGAAAATGAATATTCAAATATGGAATCTCAATACTCGGTTAGCGTTATCATCCCTGTTCATAATACAGCTCCGTATTTGCGACGTTGTATAGAGTCTGTACGTAATCAGACGTTGAAAGATATAGAAATTATATTAGTGGATAATTTGTCGACCGACGATTCTCCTTCTATTTGTAATGAATATGCTAATATTGATTCTAGAGTAAAAGTGCTGCATCTTGATGAGGCAGGTTTGTCCATAGCTCGTAATGCAGGAATTGAAATAGCGACTGCTCCATATATTGGGTTTATAGATAGCGATGATTATATTGAACCGACAATGTATGAAAACATGTTGTCAGCCATGCTACAGAACAAAGTTTATATGGTATATTGCAACTTTTGCTTTGAGTATGAAGATGGCCGTATAGAACAAATGTATCCTAATACAGATAATGTGTATGTACGTACTAGTCAAGATGTTCAGCGGGATATTATTTTTGAGAAGGTAAGTAGTTCAGCTTGTACCAAACTTTTTGATAAGATTTTTTTTGATTCTTATCGCTTTCCTATAGGTATGTTTTTTGAGGATCATGCGACTATTTATCGCTGGATAAGTATTTGTGATAAAATAGTTTGGATTGATGCTGCTTATTATCATTATATACAGAGAGGTGATAGTATTTGCCATACAATCAATTCTATAAAACGTTATCATTATTTCTTGGCTGAATATTCAAGATTGGAGTTTGCAAAGGAGCGGCGATTGTTTGAAGGTAGAGATTGGTGTGATGCCGTCAATGTGATTGTGGAAAATTGCTTTAATCATTTTCAAGAGTTTATGACGGATCCTAATCATCAATTGTATCCTGTTGAAATTAAAGATATGAGGAATAAGTTGAGTAGATGGCGTTTTTTATCAAGAAAAGAATTGTCTTCTAAATATTATAAACGATTACGTAAGATAACTTATTTTTGGTCGATTTATTATTGGACTCACTTTGCCAAGAAAAAGAATTAAAAAATGACATGATGGAAAAAGAATCCCCTTTAGTTTCGGTTATTATTCCTGTTTATAATGCGCACAATTCGATAGCTAAAACGTTGCAGAGTGTTATTAATCAAACGTATACTAATCTTGAAATTGTTGTAGTGAATGATGGAAGTACAGATGAAAGTTTAGATATAATAAAGACGTATGCGGTTGAAGATCCCCGGATTGTTGTATTTGATAAACAAAACGAGGGATTAGTGCAGGCGCGTAAATCGGGTATAGATATTGCTACTGGCAAATATATCCAATATTTAGATAGTGATGATATTATGCATGAGGATGCAATAACTAGACTGGTTAATAAAGCAGAGGAAACGCAAGCGGATATGGTAGTGGCCCCTTTTATGTTTTGCTATGATGGAGAGTCTCATAAATCAACTTTTTTTAATTTTGTAGAGTTGTCAGGCGTGGAGTTTTTGAAAAATATTCTTTTAAAAAAGGCTTATTGGTGTGTATGGTCAAAATTTCATCTTCGATCATTATATCAGAATGAGATAGAAAGACCGGATATATCATTTGGTGAAGATGTCGTTCTTTCCACACAATTATTGTTATACTTACAAAAAGTCGTTTCAGTTGATTATATAATCATTGACTATAATTTTACCAATACGTCAATGTCACATCCTGCGAATTTTGATGATAAAAAGTATGGAGACTTTGTGAATTATACAATATGGATTGAAAATTATATTGATAAAAAAGGGTTGGGGGAAGAGATGAAGGAAGCACTTGCTCATTTCCATCTTGAAAATGCTTTTAGAAGAATTTATTGGAAACGTTTTGCTGGTATTAGGAAGGATATGAAACGGCTTGTTAATGAAATGGAATCCTATCCTTGTTTAATAAATAACTTGTCAAAAAGAGAACGTAAGATTGTGAATGCTTATAGAGTATCAGGTTTCTGGGGAGATTTGAAACTTAGATATTATAATATGCGCCATAAACTGTAATGTGTTCAGATAAATTAAGACGTTGAGAGCGGTATAGTTGATAAAATAAGATATAAAGAAATGAGTATTATTAGAAAGTGGCAAAGAAGTTGTTACAAAAGAATGTTGAAGGCTCACTTAGTTACTCCTAAGGTTGTAGTGTTGATGGATGGTGGTATTTGTTCTCAAATGCTCCAATATTTGTTGGGAGAATTTTTTAGAAAGCGTGGATGTAAGGTTGTGTATGATCTATCCTTTTATAAGGAATGGGGAAGTGACATGGATTATAAATTTGCTCGCAATTTTGATTTGTTGAAAGTGTTTCCTTATTTGGGGTTAACAATTGCAACAGAGTTCGAAATCTCCTATTATAAGAGACATTTTTACTATGTTGGGAATAATACATCGGAATGGATAGATGATTTTTCATTTTTGGAAAAAAATCCCCCTATTTATCTAGGTGGATATTATCATTTGCCGATAAATATTTGGGTACCCGCATTTATGTCTACTTATAGAATCTCATCTGAAATATTTGATGAGGGTAGCAAAATGTTAATGTCAGAAATAAAACAGAATATCAATCCTGTAGCAGTGCATGTTCGACGGGGTGATTTAAGTGTTGAAGTTCGAGCGTATGGGAAGCCTGCTTCTTTGAGCTATTTTAAAAGGGCTGTTGATTATATGGAAAAAGAGACTGTTACGCCTTTTTTTTACTTCTTCTCAGATGAGCCGGAATGGGTGGCATCAGAACTTATTCCCTATCTTGAATTTGCAAATGAGAATTATAAGGTGGTGGATATAAATGGTTCAGATAAGGGGTATATGGATTTGTTTTTGATAGCTTATTGCAAACATCAGATAACAAGTAAAGGTACTTTGGGAAAGTATGGTGCTTTATTGAGAGATAGTTCAGATAAAATAGTGATTCTTTGTGATGATAAAGTTGAATATCAGTGGAAAGGAGTTTTCTATAATTCTATATTTCTATAATATAGAGGCAAATTGACCGACTAATCGGCTAATTTAATTTTTTGGCAGATTAGCTTAATCTTTACCCATAAAGAATTTTTTCTTCGCAAGAATTCGTGTCCGCCATATTCAGGCTTGTTTTTGTCTCGAATGAGAATAATTGGTTTAAAGGGAAGGGACCAGCCTTCGGGGTATAGATATGCGGGCGGCAATGTAATGGCTGGTGGATTATCTAAGAAATATTTATTGATAAGGGATTCATCGTGCCAAATTGGTATTATATGGTTTGCGGCATCCTTGTCAACCCATGAACAAATTGTTGTACAGAGCTGCAGATAGGATTCTGTACATCCACCCGAAAGGCCTCCTGCATAATAATATAGACCTTTCCCTTCTGGAATATAGGCGGTAGAAGCAACTCTTCGTTCGTATGTAAATTCTGAGTTGGGTTTATTGTAGAATCCAGGATGTATAGTTCCTAGTAATCCATTGCTATTCGAGGATGGTAGCATTTCTTTACCAATTGGACAGGTGAATAACAGATTAGCATTGAAGAAAAATAGATAGTCGGTTTCTCGCTCCAATTGTTCCTTGATGCGAAGGAATGTATGGAAACGTTTTAATGTATTGTCAGGCCATCCTAAATTCTTTTGTTTGATCCGGTGAATATGCTCATTATTCTCTTCGTCGTATAGTTGCGGACTATCAGTAAATACATAATACTCGATAATGAAAGATTGGTCTTGCATAAAATAACGTTCTGCGCTTAGATAAAAGTCTTTCCAAAAAATGTCATATTTGCCAGTACAGATATATAATATACCAATTCTCATTTTATTTATTGTTTTGATTCATATTATTGGCAAATATATAAAGATTTATTTTATATTATTTGTTTGAGGTGTTTTTATTTTCTGTGAATTACCGGTAGCAGGAGCTTTTAGACCTTCGGTTTTGTCTATTTGAGAGTGTTATTTATATTGATTATACTAAAAATAAAGCAGTAAGTAGTAGAATTGCTAATAGTATAGAGATACTTACGAATATTGAGTATAAACGTTTGTATTTTCTGTATTTGGGTTTATAGTTTGGTTTTTGTGCAAGGGCTATTAAAGGTTTTTTATATAGGTCAAGGATGTATTGTAAATGATAGCATAACCATTGGTCTTGCTTTTGACCTAGGTAATTAAAAAAGAGAATAAAATAGTATATATACCCTGCATAGCCTTGACTGTTATTGTCAAATATAGTCCGAAAGAATGATTCTCTGGTGTCAAATCCTGCTTCTTCGAGGTTGCTGCATGGTTTCATTCCATGAAAATGGATAAGCTTAGCATTCCCATTAATTCCCCAGTACGGTTTCCAGTTATATTCAATAGGTAAAATTTCCATGTCATTAAAACACAGCTCGTTTAAGTACCCTTGATCAAAAAGTCCTGAAGTAGATCTTTGTCTTTTTTTCATCATCTCTACAAATTGCTGATATTTGATTCTCATACCTTGGATATTCATGACTAATATTCCAGCATTGAAATAACTCATTCTTTTTGTATCGCGTTCAAATTCGGGAGCAGCAGCTAAATAAGCAGGATGAGGTAGATCTTTCAGTAATATATCATCATTAAAGATTATGTCCATATCGGTGTATAATACCTGTCTCTTATACACATCTCCGAGCCCACGAGACCATGGCTAATCGCGTATGCCGTCTTCTGCTTGAAAAAAAAAAGTGGGGGGGGGGGGGGGGGGGGGGGGGGGGGGGGGGGGGGGGG
>NZ_JAJKHN010000086.1:0-26541 GCF_020982715.1 Bacteroides sp. 1_1_30 | reverse complement strand
TCTTTTTCATCTGTTAAGATGATTTTTTTGCTCTGTTCAGGACGCCGTAAATTTATTGACCTTATTCAAATACCTATCGTTTCTTCGAACATTGCTGCTCTGGAAACAAGTATTGACGGTTCTATTTTTTACTTGTACTACTTGTATTGTTTATCAATATTTCAAAGAACTTGCTGCTTTCGTTTTAAAAGCGGGTGCAAAGGTAAAGGCTTTATTTTTAACTACCAAACTTTTTCGGAAGTTTTTTTTATTTTTTTCTTTTTACTCATTTCTCAGGCTCTCTATGCGAAAGGGAAAGAATGTATAAAAGAAAAACAAAGGCCGTTTTCTTTGCGAATCGGACTGCAAAGATAAGAACTTTATTTATTATCCTCCAAAACTTTTCGGAAGTTTTTTTTGTTCTTTTCTTTAAGTGCAATCTCGCTTTTTCACTATGTCAATTCTGCAAGGCTTTCTTCTCTTGGAAAGCGGGTGCAAAAGTACGCCCTTTTGGTATACAATCCAAATATATTAAACTCTTTTTTCGAAGTTTTTTTGAAAGAATATGCTAAAGCGCTGAAAGATAATGATGTTGTAGAACATATTTTTTATCATGAGTGGATTGCGGGCGAAAACGGTACACATGGGATACATTATTATATCACACGCGGGCGCGTAAGCGCACGCAAAAGAGAAAAAGATGCAGAAGAAAGAAATAACAGAAATTACAGTCGAATTACAGATGAGAAAAAGAAAGCTACAAGAAAAAAGATATTAGAAAAAAGCAAGGGGATTTATTGTCAACCGCTAGAATACTTGTTCTAAGTAGTCTAACGGTTGACTATTCCATATGGATATGCCGGATAAATACTGAGTGGATACCGATCAGATTCTATATACAAAATCAGAATATCATTCTTTTTTAGGATTCTCGATCCGCAGGCTGACAAGTTCAACCCACTTCTTTATGCCCAAATCAAAGCCGCCTTTTTCTAATAGATGAAGAGCGCCCGCATAATGAAGGGCAGTTTCCTCCCTACTACAGTTGATCTTACAAGACAACTCACCCAGATAATACTCCAGGCGAGCCATTTGGATATAGTCCAATAAAGTATAATCACCTTCAGTTGACAAATCAATCAATTCTCTTATCAAAGCATAGGCCAGTTCACATTCCGTATAGGTTAAATCCGAGAGAGGTTTGTGCATGACAGGATGCTGAACCAACTGAACAACAATGCGATTAAAGTCTCCGTACATAGGTTGCGTTATTTACCGCATCAGTTCCCGATGGTGCGAGGGTTTATAAAAAAGAAAGAGCGTGGAAACTATCTACCTACGCTCTCCAAATGGTATCCGCTAAGACCCGTCCCAGATGCACAAGTGATAGCCCCACGCTCAATTGAGTATATAACAAGGTTATATTTACAAAAGATGCGTGAGACATGTCACTTACTACAATCTCCGGGAAAAATTTAGCGGATTCTTTTGGAGAGATATATAATAAATAACCGTTCTCAATAAAAATATTAAAAAGCTACTTCCTTCGCTCGAAAGTAAGCTATGACAAAAGTAGCAATTTATATTTAGCAAACAAACAATTTTGACAAAGAAATAGGTATGAGACATAAAATTGTTATAGCTATATATTGGCAACTTTCAAATCCCCACTAATTTGTCCTTACGACTTAAAGCAATGTATTGATGAATTAAACTCAGGCGGACGTTTGCCCTGATTGTATCAAAATAAAAACGCTCAGTTTTTCCCTGTCGCCTATTTTTCACTTGCATTTCTCATATTCTCATTGTTTTTCGATAAACGAAAGATAATCAAATAGATATATTATGAGAAATACTTTTCAAAACGGCATTTCTCATAGTATTACCAGCGTTTTATCCATAAAACAACGTATTTCTCATAGATTTTCATCACTTTCAAAAACATTTCTCATAGATTTTCCAAGCGATTCCAAATACTTTTTTACTTGTTTTGCAGAGTATTCAAGTTATTCTTCGACAAAACCGTAATAGTTAGCATGGACTGCAACGAAACACGCAGTAAAAAAAGAGTCTACTACAAGGCAAAGGAAGCATCAGACTATTATGAAGTCAAGCCAAGCTAGAGATGTAATCAGGTAATACTTAAATAATAGATTATAAAATGGACATGCGGAGTATAAAGAGTAGACATTAGCATATTTATGTATAAGCAGCCATATCGTTCCACTAGAGTGGAAAGGTCTGTGCACTAGAGTAGACAGTACCGTTCACTAGAGTGCAATGATCTGCCCACTCCAGTGAAACGATACAAATACTTATAGCAAAACACAACAATGATTAGGATAAAATATAAAGGGATAAGGAGAACTTAATACAGGAAAGCAGTAAAGTAAGGCAAGGTAATTGCTTTATAAAAAGTTACTTATATAAAAAAGGAAGAATAACAATCAGTCCGGAAAAAGACTGGGAGGAACAGAATGACGACCACAAAAAACAAGAAATAGAGAAAATGCATAAAAGGAATATGAGAATAAGAAAAAAGTCTATGAGAAATACACTATTTTCAGCATAAAAAGGTGGTAATATTATGAGAAATGCCGTTTTGAAAAGTATTTCTCATAATATATCTATTTGATTATCTTTCGTTTATCGAAAAACAATGAGAATATGAGAAATGCAAGCGAAAAATAGGCGACAGGAGAAAGTGTGCGTAAGTAAACTGAATTCAGCATTTTTTTAAGAAAGAGCAAAAAGGAAAAGAGCAAAAAGAAAGAGATAAATCCAGGAATCCGATTGGATCCATATACCGTATACCTAACGAGCAAAATTCCTCTTCAGTTGTTATTCATACATAAACATATTCTATACAATAAAAATAATATCATGGAGAAAAATATTTTTCAGTTAGATAATGAGCAGCTCAAAGAGATTGCTCGCTCATTTAAAGCGAAAGTAGAAGAAGGTTTGAACACTGAAAATGCAGAGATACAATGCATTCCCACTTTCATCACTCCGAAAGCAAGTGGTATCAATGGCAAATCATTAGTACTCGACTTGGGAGGAACGAATTACCGGGTAGCAATTGTTGACTTCAGCAAAACGCCTCCCACCATTCATCCTAACAATGGTTGGAAAAAGGACATGTCGATTATGAAAACTCCCGGTTATACCCGAGAGGAGTTGTTCAAAGAAATGGCAGATATGATAACCGGAATAAAACGGGAAAAAGAGATGCCAATTGGATATTGTTTTTCTTATCCGACAGAGTCCGTCCCAGGTGGAGATGCCAAACTGCTACGTTGGACCAAAGGAGTTGATATAAAAGAGATGATCGGAGAAGTTGTTGGAAAACCTTTACTCGACTATCTGAATGAAAGAAATAAAATCAAGTTTACGAACATAAAAGTGCTCAATGACACTGTTGCCAGTTTATTTGCCGGACTTACCGACAGTAGTTACGATGCGTATATAGGTCTGATTGTAGGAACAGGCACTAATATGGCAACTTTTATTCCGGCTGACAAAATTAAAAAATTAAATCCGTCACATAAAGTAGATGGATTGATTCCCGTCAATCTGGAATCCGGCAATTTTCATCCGCCGTTTCTCACTGCAGTAGATAATACAGTGGATGGAATCTCCGGGAATCCGGGAAAACAACGTTTCGAAAAAGCTGTATCCGGTATGTACCTGGGAGATATTCTAAAAGCAACTTTCCCATTGGAGGAGTTCGAAGAAAAGTTTGATGCACAAAAGCTCACCTCTATTATGAACTATCCCGATATTTATAAGGAGGTGTATGTAGAAGTAGCACAGTGGATATATAGTAGATCAGCACAGTTAGTTGCAGCTTCACTGACAGGGCTTATCATGTTGTTGAAGTCATACAACAAGAATATACGAAAAATTTGCCTGGTTGCAGAAGGCAGCCTTTTTTGGAGCAAGAACAGAAAAGACAAGAACTATAACATGATTGTCATGGAAAAATTACGGGAGCTTTTCAGTTTGTTTGGTTTGGAAGATGTAGAGGTTGATATCAAAAGCATGAATAATGCCAATTTGATAGGGACAGGTATTGCGGCTTTATCCTGACACCTCCCTGCCTATCATCGTCATTACAGGGTGATCCTCCCAATCGACTTGCTTATAAGAATCTGACAGGAATGTGCCAGAACTCTCTTTTTAATGTAATAGCCCTCGCTACAGATAGTTGTAACGAGGGTTATTCTTCGTTTATAAAGATTTGCACGCACCCTTATCTAACCTATTGCAGATATATCAAATCTATTTCAAGATTTAATAGACAATGTAGTGTGTAAAGTGGTTGTTTACTTAATCTTCAAAGCAAAACCACCTCCGGGTGCCAAATGAATCTTCAACTTACTGTCATTTTTTATCCGGATGGATTCACATTTATAATCACGCCCGATCCGGTGAGCATTTGCTCCGTCTTTAAACAATGTAGCGTCATACGTCTTACCACCCAGGAAAGAGCAATCCACTTCGATGTCACGTGCCGTCCAATCGGTGATTCCACCTACATACCAGACATTTCCACTCCGGCGTGCTGTTACGATATACTCTCCCATCTTACCATCAAGCACGATACTTTCATCCCACACTGTCGGAACATCAGCAATAAATCCTGTTGATTCCGGTTCGCGCATATAGTTGCTCGGCGTATCACACAACATATTGAAAGGAGATTCGAATACAACATACAGAGCAAGTTGACGGCAACGAGTTCCCTGACTCATCGGTTCTGAATTGCAAGGGTAATAGTTACCTTTCGAAGCATTGCGCATCGCTCCTTGAGTGTAGTCCATCGGACCGGATACTTGACGAGTGAAAGGAATCATCACGTCATACTTCACCTGGTCCACCGAAGCCGGGCTCCATTTCATCTGTTCCAGACCATTGACACCTTCAAAGTTCAATACATTCGGGTAAGTACGATTCAAACCGGCCGGTTTGTGCGTTCCGTGCAAGTCGAGGATCAGTTTGTATTTAGCACACATTTCGGCAGCCCGATAATTGAACGCAGTCATAAGCTGATCGTCACGATCCATAAAGTCGACCTTAAAACCTTTTACTCCCATGTCGGCATAATGACGGCAAACGTTCTCCATATCACGCTCGAAAGCATAATAACCGGCCCAAAGAATGATGCCCACATTTTTGGAGGCTGCATAATCTACCAATTCTTTCAGATTAATCTCTTTCACCACTTGCATCAAATCCGCTTGCAGATTTACCGCCCAGCCTTCGTCAAGTATCACATATTCAATACCGTTTGCAGAAGCAAAATCAATGTAGGCTTTATAAGTCGGATTATTTACTCCGGTCACAAAATCAACGCCATCCAAATTCCAGGCATTCCACCAGTCCCATGCTACTTTGCCGGGTTTGATCCATGAAAGATCCGTCAGACGGGAAGGGGCAGCCAACAAATAGCTCAAGTTGCTTGCTGCCAAATCCTTATCGGAAGTGGTAACAATGCTCATGCGCCACGGGAAATTCCGGGGTTTATCTACTTTGGCAATGTAAGCTTCATGCTCTTTCACCAACATTTGAAGTTGATTGTGTCCGCCTTGCACCATCTTCTTGGGGTATGGAGCGAAACGTCCCGTCAACCGATTTTCTCCTTCAGCAGCAGACAAATAGAGACCGGGATAATTCTCCAAATCGGATTCTGTGATACAAACCTTAACGCCTTCTCCGGCATCCACGACTAATGGCAAAAACATCAAACGTTTTTTATTCAGCTTCGATAATGGATCGGTAGTATAAGTATTTTCGAATGAATTGAAATATTGAGAGTCATAATCACCGTCTTTTCCTGTTTTTACATAAGGTACAGAAGCTACCATATCGGATGGGAAATGATAATCTACTGTTTCATCTACCACGTTGAAAGGTTTCTTCGCACGGCTGACAAAGCGGTAAGCAATACCATCATTGTACGCACGAAACTCGACATTCCAGTCTTTTTTAAACCGAAGAGTCAGTTCATTATAGTGGTCTCTCAATTCACTGGCACGATAGAAAGGAGAAGGAATCATCTGATCCACTTTTTTCCCGGAAGTGCCGGACAACTTTGCTTTCTCTCCCCAGACTTCTCCGTTATCCAATGTCATCGAAATCGGAGAAGGAGCAAGAATCTGCCGTCCGTTACAGCGGATGTCATAAGTCAGCTTATCACCTACGGTAATCGTCGTTTGAAGCTTTCCATCCGGAGAGTTCAAAGTAAATTGTTTTTGCGCCTGTACCGTAAGCGTACATGCGACAATACATAAGAATAATAAAATCTTCAGTTTTTTCATGGTTTTAATTATAGTAGTTATCAAATTATAGAAGAACGATACAAAAATAAAATAATATAGTATAGCAACCTATATGAAAACTAAAAAACAGAGATAAAAAAGAATACGTAATCCTATCTTTTTCCTGTCAGGGATTGAATACAATCGACTTCTTCCTGCTGATAAGGTACTCCAGTAGGACGATAGATATCATGAAACCATAATTCCGGTTCTTCACCCGACGGAATAACGTCATCCCAGGCAAAAATAGTATTTGTCTTTCCTGCAACAAATCCCCAATTGATGGCGCCTACCTTTTCTTTTTTCATCAAAGGAAGAACATTACAAAAGCGGCTGTCATTGCGACGGGCCATATATTCGGTACAGATCAACGGACGGTTAAGCATCTTCAGAAATTTGATACATTCGCCATGCCGTTCCTCATTATCGTAATTATGATAAGAGATGATGTCCGAATGATTCAACACAAACGCATTCAGGACATTCTTCCGGGGCGAATTATAGTCCCATACACCGGCAGTAATCGGTTGTGACGGTTTACAATCGCGCACCCAACGAAAGACATTCGTCAATAAGGGCAAAGAAGTTTCCTCGTGTTTACTATTCCCCGGCTCATTATACAAATCCCACATCAATATCCGGTCATCGTTAGCATAGGTTCGAACAATATCTTTTACATACTCTTGCAGAAAAGGATACAACGTCAGTGTGTCTTTACGCAAACTACACGAAGGGTCCTGCACCCAGCCGGAATTATGTACACCCGTCTTCGGTTCCGGTTGCTTGCCATAAGCCGACTCCGGATTCCAACAATCATCAAAGAACACAAACATAGGGCGGATTGAATATTGCCCGCAAATATTCAAAAAATCATCCATACGTTTCTTCATTCCTGCCGCATCATTTTGCCATACGACACTGCTCAAGAAAACGCGTAAGGTATTAAAGCCCAGTTCATGCGCCCATGATAGTTCTTTCTCAATCTGTTCAGGATCGAAAGTATCCGCACTCCACATTTCTATCTGATTGATTGCCGTTGCCGGAATATAATTGCAACCGACCAGCCAA
Source organism: Bacteroides sp. 1_1_30 (assembly GCF_020982715.1). Taxonomy (NCBI): domain Bacteria; kingdom Pseudomonadati; phylum Bacteroidota; class Bacteroidia; order Bacteroidales; family Bacteroidaceae; genus Bacteroides; species Bacteroides sp. 1_1_30. The sequence goes on along the minus strand of NZ_JAJKHN010000086.1, from coordinate 19,171 downwards.
GGCTGATTGTCATACCATTCTTGTATCTTCTCTTCCGTCCAACGACTGTTGTTTGAAGAATTAGAATCCTGTGTACAAGCGCATACACATATCCCCACTAAAAAGAATAAAAACACAACATTAACACACCATTTATTTTTCATGCTATTTTCAATTGATTAATATAAAAGATTCCTTGTTCTTTTAATTCCCGTTTATTTGATTATTTATGCCTGTCGTCTGACTGTTCCTTCCACACCACTACTCCTGCAGGTTCGAGGCGTGCACTGCCGATCAATATCTCCGCCTCATCGGGAATGGCTATTTCCTGAATGTCCGATGTATAATTCAAAGCGATGTAAAAACCATCCCGCCATTCCTTCACTACTCCGTATGGTAAATCTTCAGTCGGTACGCCGGCTTCCTTATATACACGACGTACTACTTCTTTCTCCAATTTCCCGTCATCGGTATCCGTTCCGATATAGGTGGCCGTTCCTTTACCCAGCCTACGGTGTATCACGGAAGCAGCTCCCTTATAAAACTGGTCCGCATACACAGCCCAAACATCTGTTCCGGCAGACGGGGTTAGTACGTCCGCCCAATTGTTCCAGGCGTATTCCATGCCCCCGAAATCTACCTTTCCATACAGATTGTGAGGCAGATGGTCATAGTACAGGCTGTTTATTCCGGCCAGTTGGTGGATGGGAGCAGCCAAAGGAGCCTCCCACAGTTTGGCATTACGGTCTTTCTGCCCGGTACGGCAGGTCAGAATCAGATGTCCTCCATTCTTCACGTATTCAGTCCAACGTTCTACCAAATTGTTATCAAGCAACTGATAAGCCGGCGCAATCAGGAAAGGATAACCCGAAAAATCCTCCTTCTCCGAGATCACATCGACGGGAGCGGCAAAGGACTTCAACAGGTTGTAATACTTATGTATGTGCGGCATCGTCCACCACTGGTCTGTTTGACGCTGGAACTCCATTTCCCAATAGTTGTTCATATCGAAAAGCAGTCCAATGCGTCGGGAAGCCAGCTCTTTGGGCATACGGTTTTTCTTATCGTAGACGGCACGAAGCTTTTTCATCTCCTGCGCAATACATACATATTCTTCACCACCTGGAGAAAGAGTCACCCCGTCGGTCATTATCATGCCGTAATGATATTGCTCACTGCCTTTCAGAGGTTGACGGAAACGGTAATTGCACACAAACTTCCCACCACCTGCAAAAACGTGATACACCCACATACGCACAGCGCCGGGTAGGGGTTGTGGATTATACACTCCCCAGTTCACCTGACCGGGTTGTAGTTCCATCACTCCGAATGTTTTGCCTACACGGTTACGAAACTGGTCATTGGAAAACCCAAGATCTTCAGGAATCCCCATTCGAAAGCCCTGGCTACCTATTCCTTGATTATGTCCGGTCACCAGATAGCGGGTGTAGGTCAGGAAGTCCGTATGATCGATCCGTACCGGGTCAACCGGATTGAAAACAGGAATCAGGTTGGTAGTGATCCATTGGTCTTTATTAATATGCTGCCGGAGTATGTCCGCCTGCATATTAACAAAGCCCGCCAATTCGTCTGCCATGAAACGGTTCAAGTCGAGCATGGCATGAGGATTGGGCTTATCGGGTACTTCCTGCTGACTAGGGAGACGCACTTGGTCGAAGTCCTGATAAGTTTCACTCCAGAAAGAGGTTCCCCATGTATCATTCAGTTTGTCGATAGTCCCATATTTCTTTTGTAGCCAGATGCGGAATTTTAGTTGTGCATTTTCACTGTAATCCACTACTCCGTAGTGTCCCGGCTCATTGTCAATCTGCCAGCCGATAACAGCAGGATGATTGCCATAACGCATTGCCAGACGGGAAACAATGTTTTCTACATAACGACGGTAACGGTCGCTACTCCAGGAAGCATGCTGACGCCGTCCGTGCTGAATGGAAACTCCATTATCCCGCTGAATCAATATATCGGGGTACTTTTTCGACAGCCAGGCAGGAGGTGTAGGAGTAGGCGTACACATGATTACTTTCAAACCATATTTCTCCGCCAAAGAGACTGCACGATCCAGCCACTCAAAATCATACTTTCCTTCTTCCGGCTCCATCATGGCCCAAGCGAACTCCGCAAAATGGGTGAACTTGATCCCCATCTCCGACATTTTCTTCAGATCACGTTCCCATTGGGAGGAATCCCATTGCTCGGGGTAATAATAAGAACCCAAAGCAAACAACTCTTCCGGAGGAAAAGACTTATCGACCGGAGACTGGGAAAAGGTTGCCAATGAAAACAATAAAGCTAAAACCAATAAAGATTTCTTCATGGATATTATTTTTAGAATCTATATAATAAGACATTTCTAAAAGAGAAAACCACATAGCCATTTATATAAAGAGGTCGTGTTTTGTATAAAACCGGCCTCTTTATGGTATGCTATACTAATATAATACTCAAAACTAGTATTTCTTTGTAAACGTGCAGGTATTTGTATTCATATCCAGCTTGACATGATATATACCGGCTCTGAAATTAGCTCCCGGTCCGAAGTTTTCTGTTTCCTGCCATTGATCTCCGTTCCAATAACCGCCCCGGGCTATTAAATCACCTTCAGACACAATAGTCACGTCAAACGAAGTAATTTCATTATTCCAACCTTTTTTCTTATAGAATCTGAACATAAAGTCATTGTTTAAAAATAGATTGGTTTCAAAAATACGATCCCCGGTCTTCACACAACAGATAAAATCTTTCGGATTTTCCCATCCCCAATTTCCAATGTCATCAGCAAGAAGTCCGCTGATTCTAGGATGCCCGAAGGTAGCCCCAGTGATCCATACAGTTTCGGGAAATTCCGCACCAGTCGTTTTCTCTACATATATAAGTTCCCTATTCTTATTATAGGAGATCTTATACTTGCCATCCGGAGCATTAAACTTGTATTGGCCGTTTTCATTCGTAAAGTATTCCGGTTGAAGCATATAATCCAGATAACTAAAACCTTCAAAATCGACAGTCTGCCCTTTCGTGAGATTCAACTCTACACCGATATAATTGGGATAATCAGATTGAGTCAGCTCTGTACCGTTTATTTTATAAAATTCTTCTCCAAGCTGCCCTTCGTCTACCTTATCAATAAACATACATATATTCTTATTCAGATCTATCCGGACACGGTATACTCCCGGCGTGAAATCCGGTCCGGCTACAAAATCACCGGTAAAATGTCCGCCACCAGTACCACCCGTTGCCGGATCACTATAAAACCAGCCTTTACCTAATAGATTAATAGGATAAGGATTAACAGTGGTGCTAGCCAGTTCACCTCCCCACGGACGTTGCTTATAGAATTTAAACTGGAAATCTTTAACCAGATAAAGAGTTGTTTCAAAAACATTATCCGATATCTTCACGCATTGGAATGCATCACTCGGCAAATTGAAGGTCCATGTGGCAACAGTCACCCGTCCGGCTTGAGGATGCCCGAAATTAGAGCCGCAAACCCATAAACCATCCGGGTAGTTTACTGAACGATTTTCTAAATATATCAGTTTGTTTACCGGATCGTAAAACAGTTTATAGTTTCCGTCCGCCCCTATAAATGTGGCTTTATCCTTTGTTATATCTTCAAAGAAATCCGGTTGAAGCATCTTTCTCACATCACCGAAATTGCCGAAAGTCACTTCATCGCCTTCATGAAGTTCCAAAGCAATACCCAGGTAAGACGAAGCCTCCTCTAATATACCCATTTCATGTCCGTTAACAAGGAAGGTTTGCTCCTGAATATTTTCATCTTTTGCTTCAAAAGCACAAGTATTATTATTCAAATCAAGCGTAATAAGATATACTCCGGGTTGGAAAAGCGGTCCAGGGATAAAATCTCCCCCACTCTTTCCTGCAACCAGGAATGGGGTGGTAAGTGTTATATTGTCTTCCGGTAAAGTGGTAATCTCATTATCACCTTCTCCCCAACCTCTATGTTTGAAGAACTTGAATGAGAAGTTATTAGCCAGATATACAGTGAGCTGAAAAACGTTGTCAGCACTTTTATAACAATAAAGCACATTGTTGGCTCCGTCCATACTCCAGCCACTTGTAGTAACCACTCCCGCTTGAGGATGCCCCCAGTTAGCACCACAGAACCATAATCCTTCCGGATAAGTTGCACCGGCTTTTTCTACATACAGAAGTTCATTAACGGGATCATAAAGCACACTATAATCGCCTGTCTCTCCTTTAAAACGAGCTTTATTTTCGGACAAGTATTCAAAGTAATCCGGTGAGAGGATTGATTCTATACCGTCGGTTCCCGAAAATTCGATTTCCTGTCCCTTTTCCAAATGAAGCTTCTTCCCCTGAAAATTGGAGTAAATTTCTTCATCCAACACATTCCCCCCTACGGAAAGAGGAGAGGCAAGTTTCCATTCCGGCCAATTATCCCATTTCTGTACGTCATCGCTACAGGATGCCGCCAACAGAAGCAGAAAAATCGTATATATATAATATTTCATAATACAGTCATATTAAGATTATACATTTATTTTTTATATGCTTTCAACAAAGCCTGATAAACCGTTTCGTTCACCTTCACGATGCAGCCGTGTCGTGCACCCGGTCTGTCCGTGCCATCCTTTACATTAGGTCCGGAGAAGGTACGCTCTTTCCACGGTCCGTCCATAGAGGTCGACTGAAACAAATGATAGCCATAAGGTTTGGCAGCATAAGACTCCGCATAAATGAACCAACCGCTATGATTGGGCCGTTCGATAAAAATAGGTGCTTCGCGCATCATATCATTCGGAGTGACGGGTGCTCCCGGATTGGTGTAAGGACCGGTCAGATTGGAAGAGGTGGCAATACGGACTGTTTTCCCGGTTTCCGGAGCAACAGCCGGATCGCGTTCATCTTTCAAGATTGCATAATAAACACCGTTTACCTTCCGGATAATGGCATCAATAATAGCCATGTTCTCATCTGTACCAGTGAAGTTGAACAGTTTCTGCGGTTCTGTATACGTCTCAAAATCTTTTGTCAACACATAGAGAGTACGCATACTGTCCCAGTCATCCTTATCCGGATCGTTGCAGGCATGCCAGCTTATAATATATTGTCCGCTGTCCTTGTCATAAAACATCTTGGGTGCTCCCCAATAATAAGTAGTATAAAATCCCTGCGCATTACTACGATTAAAAATCATTTCATCCAACGGGGTAGACGTCCATGTCACCAAATCTTCCGACCGCCACAAAGCCAACGGATTGACTGCTATCATATAAAAAGCCCCATCATGTCCCTGACAAATATCTGGATGCCCAATGTAAGCACTATTGATTATCCGACCTTTATTCAGCGTCTCCCAATTTACACCATCCCGGGAAGCTGCATAATACAGCTTTCCATAATTAGCATTCGTCATGTGAGCAAATAAATATCCGCCATCTGTTTCTACCGGAATTTCTTCTCTGCCTGTTTCTACATCATCCGAGCATGCCCAACTCATTAAAGACAATAATAGACCAATTATATAGTAACTCATACGTTTCATATCTTTATATTCAGTTAATAGGTTTAATTTATATTTTGCTGCGCTTTGCTCTTATCTTCCGCCCAACCCGGACGTTCCCAAGTCTGCTTCAGCTCTTTTCCATAAGAAACCGCCTGTTCGACTGCATAATTAGGAATCGGCATGTACTGATGCGTCGGCATTACTCCCTTCGCCTTATACATTTCCTGCGCATATTTATTAAAACGGATCAAGTCAATTTTACGATTACCTTCATAAAAGAGTTCATGTCCCCGTTCAATCAGGATCGCATCCAGAAAAGCATCTTTGGTATTGGTTGCCACAGCCGGCAAATTTGCCAATCCGGCTCTGTTCCTTACTTGATTTACTGCATTTATAGCAGCCACAGAAGGAACGGTTCCTGTTTTGCGTACTTCTGCCTCTGCATACATCAATAATACATCGGCCCATCTTGCCAAAGGAATATCGGTACCCTGGAAAGTTGTCATGGTTTCCTGCGGAAATTTATTCATAATATATCCATTCCATCTCACCCCCAGATTGTCTTTATTAATGATAACACCATTCTTGTCTTTATAACTAGTCACAATCGTTTTCAAACGACCGTCGTTACTTTCGAAAGCATCATAGTATTTCTTATCCATACTGAAAGCCTGAAACCATCCGCCTCCCATTGGGAAAGGAGCCCCTTTTGCCACATCGGAAGGTAAAGCCCACATCAGGAAAGGATTCGCATTTCCATGTTTCGGGTTACCATCGGCAGCCGGGCTACAACTGACAGCCATAATGATTTCTTTATTGAATTTATTGGCATTCTTGAACAGGTCAACGTATGGGGTACTTCCAGTTCTAAACAAATCATATTTACCTGTATTGAGTTCATTATACATATCCATCGCTCTCTGATAATAGCCTTCCATGTGTTCTCCCTCGTTCAGACAGTGTTTCATCAGGCAGAAACGGGCATAGTCACGCGTATAGCGTCCCAAATCCGGAGCCACCTCGGGAGCATTCTTTGCGGCAAACTCCAAGTCATCCGTAATCCATTGAGTCATTTCGTCCAAAGAAGGACGCACGGTATTCGATAACGCTTCCGGATCAATTACTTTTTCAGGGTCCAGGATGACCGGTACAGGACCGTAAACATGTAACAGAAAATACATCATCAATCCACGGCACAGACGCGCTTCTCCAAGCAGATTATTCTTTTTTTCTTCTGTAAGAGCAGTCAGAGGAGCTTTCTCCAAAGTTCCAATGATTTCAGTCATACGGGTTATTTGAGCTGTTTTCGGGAAATGGTTGAGGTTACTGCCATCATCTACATTTCCACGCCAGTAATAAAAGCAATTACTGTAGTCTCCTTTAGTAAATCGTTCCCAGTCTGCACCTACTGTGGTAGCAGATGCACATATATCAGAAGTGGAATCAAACATACGTACCGTTCCTCCCGACTGTATATGAATACCGTGCTGCAAACCGCCTGAACCCATATCATACGTCCAAACCGTAGTGTATGGCAAGTAGCAAATCATCATATAGGAAACATACTCCTGCTCTGTAGAAGGATATTCTCCCTGCAACAAAGCTCCATAAATATAAGGATCAAAATTATTCTCACAACTACCGAATAATAGTTGCAAGGAAACAAGCATCGGTAAAAAAATCTTCTTTTTCATACGACATAATTTGTTAGATTTCATAGCTTGAAGTTTAGAAGGTTAATTTTGCACCTATTGAATAAACTCTCATTTGAGGATATTGCCCTCCGGTCAAATTAGAAGAGGAAGTGTTGATTTCAGGGTCATATCCTTTGTATTTGGTAAAGGTCAAAGGATTCTGAAAATCGACAAACACACGTATTCCTCTAATATATCCTTTAAATACAGATAACTCTTTGGGACCCAGATTATATCCCAGTGTGATGTTTCTTACACGTATATAAGAGGCATTTTCTCTTGTATAATCAAAGCCCAGATTTTCGGGTAAAGCCACTGATTTACTGATTGCGATACCCGGGAAGCGTCCGTTCGTGTTTGTCTGGGTATTCCAAATGTTATAAGAATAGATACCAACATTGTGCGCATCCACTCCTCTGGAGAGACCTCCGACATCTATACTATTGCCATATGCATCATTCCATTTCTTTACTCCCAATTGACCATACATGAATATATCCAAATCAAAGTTCTTCCATGTAAATGTATTCCCGAAACCAAAATATAATTTAGGTAACGTATTATCCATATAAGAGTCATTCACATCAATGATTCCATCACCATTTTTATCTTCAACAATAGGATATCCCGGCATACAAGCAGCAGGACCTAACGAACGTTGCGATTCGGGCATATTACTCTTATCCACATTGATGATACCGGTCGTTTTATAATAATAGAATGCATTCATCGGTTCATTTTTCCTTTTCTGATATTTTTGATAATCATAGTTGGGCATACGTTCTATCCATACCGCGTTATAATGGGACAGTGTAATTTGAGAGGTCCATTTGAAATCATGTGTTTGAAGATTCAGCGAATTCAAACTCACATCTACTCCGGTACGTTTATAATGTCCTCCATTGATAGGACGTGTTCCGTGCATTCCCAATAATTCAGTCGGTGCTGTACCCAACAAATGGGTTACGTCATTACGGAATACATCTACACTACCCCAGATTCTATCTCTAAGAACGGAAAAATCCAATCCGATATTTTTCATAACCGTCTTTTGCCAGGTTACATCTTCATAGTTGGCACCGGACAATATGTAAGGAATATAGGTAACTGAATTATTATTGAACTGAACATCTTCACGGGTAGTTGTTACAATACCATATAGTGTTGTACCTAAATTGTCACTACCAGTTTCACCATAACTGGCTCTTAGTTTCAACATATTAATCCAAGAGATATTCTTTATAAATGATTCTTCGTTCATTTTCCATGCTAGAGAAACAGATGGAAAGAGAGCATATTTCTTACTGGGAAAGAATTTATCCGTACCGTCACGGCGCAATGAAGCAGATACTACATAGCGACCCAATAAGTCGAAATTTCCTCTGACAAACTGTGACCTCTTTTCATTTTTATATTTATAAGAAGTCGGATAGAAAGGACCGTCTGCCATGCCTACACTGCTTCCCTGTATATGATCATTCGCATTTTCGTATGATATATCCGAACCATCGCCACTATCGAGATAACGTCCCATACCGGCCATCAGATTCATATCCAACAGCTCTCCAAACTTATGTTGAAATGTCAACGTACCTTCGAGAGTGCTTTGTTGCCTTTTTCCATATCCTAAGTTTCCTCTGGATTTACGTTGCAATGCGTAGTAAACATCAGAAGGTATGTATGAATCACGAGAGGTATTTTCCTTGTTCAATCCATACAACACTTTTGCCGAAAGCATATTCTTTATGATATCAACATCCAATGAGAAATTCATGTAATAACCACTTTGCTCGGACTTATCATTAATATCATGCATGGAAACAGGGTTAGGCGTCCGGCTAAATACATTATATTTCCCTTCGGCATCGTATATAGGAAGATAGGAAGGATAGAAAATTGCTCCGAAAAGTGCTCCGGCTCCCTGATCTCCTAAGTTCCCAACATCCCCGCCAACAGTAGAGTTCGTGTAATTATTCTGATTCAAATTGACGATTGTTGTCAGTTTCAAAAAGTTAGTCAGTTGGGAGGTGATATTTGTACGCAAAGAGTAGCGCTCCATATCCGAATTATGAACGGTAGCATCTTCTTTATAGTAGTTAACACCCAGATAATATTTAAACTTTTCAGAACCACCGCTAATCGTCAGATTATGATTGGTCACCGCACCTGTTTTCAGCACTTTGTCCAACCAGTCCGTAGTCGGAGCATTGGCTATTTGTGTCGGTGTAAAGATAGGTGTCCACTTATCATCATAAGCGGTATTTCCATAAGGATACTGACCTTTGTCATATAAATAATTCTCCTTACTGAAAACATTGACCATGTTCATCAATTCGGGACCACTCAATACCTCCAGATAAGGATAATGTTTCTGTATGGAATAACTTCCTTCATACACTATGGTCGGTTTTCCTTCTTTTCCCTTTTTGGTAGTCACCAAAATAACACCATCGGCAGCTCCGATACCATAAATGGCAGCAGAAGCATCTTTCAGGATTTCAATAGATTCAATATCGTTGGGATTTAATCCTGCCAATCCTGCACGGTTGACGGAGGAAGGAAGTGATGTGCTCCCCGTACCGACTTCAAAAGAGCCGCTAGGCATAACCACTCCATCTACCACATAAATCGGTGTACCACCTCCACGAATGGAGATATTGATGCCTCCCCCCGGCTGGGGACTGGATACGGTTGCCTGCAAACCGGCAGCACGCCCCAACAACATTCCGGAAATATTACTGGTAGCTGCTTTCGATATTTTTTCTGTTTTTACCGTAGCAATAGAAGTAGTCAGATTTTTGCGGGAAGTCGTACCATATCCCACCACTACCACCTCATCTAAAATTTGCTGATTTTCAGCCAAGGTCACGGATAAAGAGGTCCGGTCGCCCACTTTTACTTCCTGTGTCTGATAACCAATATAGGAAATCTCTAATACGGCTCCCGGTGATACTTCCAACGAGAACTTCGCATCCAAATCAGATGCGGTTCCGTTAGCCGTTCCTTTTTCCTTGATGGTAGCACCGATGATCGGTTCACCATTGGCATCATTCACCACACCTGTGATTTTACGTTTTTTAGTGTCTTTAGAGGTATTCTGCCGTTGCCCTTTTTGGACAACAATGTTTTTACCTTTTACCTCATAAACAACATCTTGCCCGTACAATATCTGATCGATAGCCTCATTCAACTGCTTTGCCTTTACACTCACAATTTTCTTTGTATCCAGATCTCCCACTTTATATACGAAAGAATATCCGCTTTTATTCTTCAATTGCGTCATTGCTTCTTTCACTGAAACATTATTCATTTTCAATGAAACGGCCTGGGCTAGCATTGCTATGTTAAGGCAAAAGAGAGCCACGACCATTAATATGGCCTTCTTCCTGTAATTCATAAAATAAACAAATTATTTAATTAAAACTTGAATAACTCGTTTTAAAAGAGATGTATTTTGCTAACTTTGCATTATCTCTTTTGAAAACATGCTCACGTTTGAAAGTTGTTGAAGAAGAGATTCAGGAGCCGGAAGATGTTCGAGATCTTCCGGTTTTTATTTTTCTCTCCTTATTCATTCACTAAAGACTATTCAGTATTATTTTCTTCCTTCATATTCTTCAATTTCTAAGGTTAAACAATCATAGTATTATAAATCTCTGGTAACCGGTTAATAGATAGTTATATTGCGTTCTTCAATCTTATATTGTATTTTCTCCGTAGATGCCAACGCATCCAATACTTCCTGAATACTTTGCTCCCGACGGACAAAATTACCGTAGAACCGGAAGGTATTTAAAGAATCATTGGCAATGCGAATAGTTACATTGTAGCTACGTTCCAATTCTTTCACGATGTCCGGCAGAAGCTCTTCATCAAAAAACAGATAACCGTCCGTCCATTGCGAAGCATTAGAGGCTGTAACTGTTTCTACTGTCATCCGTCCATTCGTTTTATTCAATATTGCTCTCTCATCAGGCGCAAGAATTGCTTCTTTCTCTTTTTTCAGTAAATTATTCAGTTCTACTTTCCCTTCCAATAAAGATACTACGACTTCATGATCCTCCGGGTAATCGCGAAAATTAAATTTTGTTCCCAGTACTTGCAATTGTAAATCTTTAGTCTTTACAAAGAAAGGGAGTTTTTCATTCCGCCGGACTTCAAAATATCCCTCACCTTCCAGTTCGATCATACGATTATCGACTCCGAAACCTTGTGAGTAAGTCATTCGTGAACCGGCATTCAGCCAAACTAATGTACCATCCGGCAAATAAAGCTTTGTCCTCGATCCTAAAGGAGCTTCTACGGATATATCCGCGAATGTGTCTTTTACGTTCACTCCTCCCTGCCAATAAGAGAAGCAGCCGACTGCAAGTATGACTGCAATAATCGCTGCATAACGCCACAACATTGACAACCGGAATCCATGATGAGAAGTTTTTTCTATTTCCTTCCGATTTCCGATACGTTTCTTAAATGTATCGAACGCTTTATCTTTATTGTATTTCGACGCAGCTTCACAACTGACAGCAGAAAACCAGACTTCCCGCTGCTGAATAAAGTAATTCTTATTTTCAGGTGATGCAGCTATCCATGCTTTCAGTTCGGCTAAAGCATTTTTGTCCAAACCTTCCGTCAGATAGGTTGCAATCAATTCATCAATATGTTTCTTTTCTTCTTCCATTTTTCTGCGTTCTATAAAGGAGACAGTAGTTTTTTAATTGAGGGTAGTCTGAAAATGACTTTTTTTCGTTTTTACCCGAAAAAAAATAAAAGTAGAGTAATCAGATATTTACTTAGATTCATTTGTAAAGATGCTAATGCATTCTTTATATGATATTTAACCGTATTGACAGAGATGCCTAACTCTTGAGAAATTTCTTCGTATGATTTTCCTTCAAAACGACTTTTATCGAATACGCGACGACATTCATTCGGCAATTTATCAATGGCTTTATATATTTCCTCTTCCAGTTCACGCTCCAGCAATGCACCTAACGGATGCGAATCGGATATCGTCATTTTATCGTCTGTTATCTCATCAGGCATTAGAGATGAAAACGCGATCTCACGCTTTTCCCATTCAGAATTCAGATAGTTGATACAACGATTACGGACGGCTCTCACCAAATAGCTACGGATAGAAACGGAAATCGCTAACGTTTCACGAATCTCCCATAAATGAAAAATAGTATCCCCGACAATGGTTTCCGCGAGGAATTGATCTTTTACATAGCCACTCGCGACATGACACAGCAGAGCATAATGATGGTCATAGATGTATTGATAGGCGTCTTCGTTGCCTATCTTCAACTGCTCTACTATTAAAGTTTCAGTGTGCTCCATGAATGTATTAGTCGAGTTAATGGCACAAATTTAGAGAAATTGCAGCAGACTACCTAATATCCATATTAATATCTTCAAGGACATCACAATCCAAAAGAATTATAAAAAACTTCTCTCGTTGATTTACGAGATATAGAATAAAAAGTTATTTTTGCACCGTTTTTTTAATTTTATCTTAAACTAGTATTATGTACAAGATTTTTCACGGCTTCCATCTAGTGGAAGCTTATCAGGACTTAAAGAAAGCCAAACGGTTGGCAAAAAATCAGACAGTGGCCAGATGTATAAAGCTAACCGTAGCTATTACCCTTTCCCTTATTTTATGGCTCCTCCCTATTGACACATTTGGTATAGAAGGGTTAACAGTTATAGAACAAAGACTTATTTCTATCTTTATTTTTGCCACACTGATGTGGGTATTCGAGGCTGTCCCTGCATGGACCACTTCTGTATTGATTGTCGTTTTATTGTTACTCACCGTTTCCGACAGCAGCTTATGGTTCCTTACTCAAGGAATCTCGACAGAAAAATTGGGACAGACAGTCAAATATAAGTCCATTATGCATTGCTTTGCCGATCCAATCATTATGTTATTTATTGGTGGGTTCATACTTGCCATCGCAGCAACCAAAAGCGGATTGGACGTATTGTTGGCACGCGTCATGCTAAGACCTTTCGGAACCCAATCACGCTATGTACTATTAGGATTCATTCTTGTTACAGCTGCATTTTCAATGTTCCTTAGCAACACGGCTACAGCTGCCATGATGCTCACTTTCCTAACTCCTGTATTAAAAGCACTTCCGGCAGACGGTAAAGGAAAAATAGGTCTGGCTATGGCTATTCCTGTAGCTGCTAATGTGGGTGGCATGGGAACTCCTATCGGCACACCGCCCAACGCAATTGCCTTAAAATACCTGAATGATCCGGAGGGACTGAACCTGAATATCGGTTTCGGAGAATGGATGAGTTTTATGTTACCCTATACTATTATTGTATTGTTTATCGCTTGGTTCATACTTTTACGATTGTTTCCCTTTAAACAAAAAAATATTGAATTACAAATTGAAGGTGAAGCCAAAAAAGACTGGCGTTCCATTGTGGTTTATATCACTTTTGCTATCACAGTCATACTTTGGATGTTTGACAAGGTGACGGGAGTAAACTCTAATGTAGTAGCTATGATTCCGGTAGCCGTTTTCTGTATAACGGGAGTCATCACCAAACGCGATCTGGAAGAAATCAGTTGGAGCGTACTCTGGATGGTAGCCGGCGGCTTCGCCCTGGGCGTTGCTTTACAAGAAACCGGACTGGCGAAACATATGATTGAAGCTATCCCATTCAACACATGGCCTCCTGTATTAATGATTGTCGGCTCCGGACTTATTTGTTATGCTATGGCTAATTTCATCTCACATACAGCTACGGCAGCATTGCTCGTCCCCATCCTAGCCATTGCAGGAAGCAGCATGCGTGAGAACCTATCTTCCTTAGGTGGAGTAGAGACTTTATTGATTGGAGTGGCAATCGGTTCATCATTAGCAATGATATTGCCTATCAGTACTCCTCCCAACGCATTGGCACATGCCACAGGCATGATTCAGCAAAAGGATATGGAAAAAGTCGGAATAATCATGGGAATCATCGGACTGATATTGGGATATACCATGTTGATTATACTTGGCTCCAACAAATTATTATAAAAAATACTCTTTCCATACAAATAAGCCCTGTGAGAAGCAATCATTCTTACAGGGCTTTTTTGCTAATCAGTCTTACTTGAAAACCTGGAAAGAATCTCTTTTGATATTGCTATCCGTTGTTTCAGATAGTGGCAGACTTCTTCCCACCGATAATATGGGAAAAAGGATGTGACCACCGGAATGGTTACTTCTTGCTCATTCAAAAGTATTTTGACCCAGACTTGACAGTTCTTATCACGATAAAACACCCATTGCACATTAGCTGCCATCGGAGCAATTTCATAATCTTTCCAATAAATGGATACGGAATCAGGTGATGCTATCTGTATATCCGTTTTTCCTATACCCATCAATGCTACAAAAGGAATGACAGTTTCTGCATGCGCAAAACGAAGATCCACCCGATTGTCCGATTGCCCGTTAATTGCCTGCTCTGTCGTTTGAATAAACTCTGAAAGTAACGGCCATGCAATTGCAACCGGCAACATATTTCCAACTGGTGCTGCACTTTTAGTCAGATATTGCCGCAAGTTTTGTGTTTGCCAATAACCATACCATTCTTTATCATTGAGAATACCTTTCATATTAAAAGATAAGCCTGTATCAGGAAGTATAGCTGCTATTGAGAACAAAGCCATGACAAACTCCCGTTTTTCCTGTTCTGTTTCTTGTCCTGAGGTGAGAAAAATCCTTTTCATGACAGGTGTAAAAACTATCTTATCTTGCACAAATGATTCATACAAAGAAATCCAGTCACCTTTCTCTTTATAATAAACATAAGGCTTGTTCAAATCAAAAAAACGAAGAAGTGGGTTATATTGCTTTCCTGCACTTTTCTTTATTACCAATGAGGAATCCTGTTTTTCCATACCAGAAAGAAAAGCATCCATACTACTAATACAACGAGGAATATAGGAAGCTATCGCTTCAATTCGCGCCGAATCTACAAATATTTCAGGATAACGCAATAGCATACGCTCTGCTATTCCCTTTTGTTCCTGCTCTCCTACTGCCGACAATTCTCCCCATCGTCCTTCGAAAGCTTCGGACAGCCGTAATACCGTAGCAAGCAGTTCCTGACCTTTTACAGTCAATCTGTTTTCCTGCTCCGCCAATATAAGCACATTTCTAACCTTCTCTAATGCTTTTCCCGAAGTCGGGAACCGTGCTCCGTGCCTTCCTAAATGATTGATATAAAAAGGAACCATACCATCATGGTTCAAAACAGGCAGATTCTTTATCAAAGGATACGGCATAGCCGTTCCTGCATATTTCTGAATTGCACTTTGCCCGAATAAAAAAGTTATAGGGAAAAGCAGACCAGCTAAAAATATCAATATTGCTCTCATCCGGCAGAATATATATTTGTTTGCCAAACATAACAACCGGGCATAGAACAATGTTTATATACGCTGCCTACTATTTCTCATTTTTTAAATTGCTTGCCGGACAAGGTTCTGTATTTTCCGAATCTCCATATTTGCTCGGACTTACACCATAATACTTTTTAAATACCTCACGGAAATATTTCGCATCCGAGAACCCGACCCTATCGGTAATTTCCGCTATTGTATATTCGCCCTGCTTTAGCAATTGTGCAGCATGTTGCAAACGTATCATCCGGATATAATCAGCCGGAGCATAACCTGTCAAGACCTTTAATTTATTAAAGAAACTCGTACGGCTCATGTGATGGCGACTGCTAAGCATTTCTACATTAAAATCCGGATCACTCATGTTCTTCTCTATACATTCCTTGACCGAAGCAATAAATTTCCAGTCCAGAGTATTAGTACAATTAACCGCAAATTTCTGTTCTTCCTCTTCGATACTATTATAAACCTGACGGAGCAAAGCACGATTCGCCAGCAAATTCTTAATCGTTGCCTTGAGTATTCCTACACTGAAAGGCTTGGTGATATAAGCATCCGCTCCGATTTCCAGCCCTTCTAGCATATTCTTCTCGTCTCCCAATGCTGTCAGCAAAACGACCGGAATATGAGACATCTCAAGATCCCCTTTTATCGCTGAACAAAGTTCATCTCCGCTCATTTCAGGCATCATTATATCGGATATAACAAGATCCGGATTAAATTCCCTGATTATGATAAGTGCATCCTTTCCATTCGGACAAGCCTGAATATTATAACTCGTCTTCAGCATATCCACCAGATAATTGCGCAAATCATCATTATCCTCCACTATCAGGATCCGTTGTAAGGAACTGTTTATCTGGGATATTTCCATAGCCGGCAAATCAGAAATACTACCCGGTATGATAGTCTCCGGACGTTCATCCGGCAGCTTGGGAGAAATAAATTTAGCTTTATGAAGATGGCTATTTCCTTTCGGGAAAGTAACTCGTACACAAGTGCCTTGTTGTTCATTGCTCTGAATCTGAATCTTGCCTTTATGTAATTTGACTAGTTTGTATACCAACATCAGCCCTATTCCGCTACCTGTCACTTTTAGATTGACAACATTGCTACCTCTAAAACAGTTCCTGAACAATTTCTTCTGTTCGCACGAAGGAATACCAATTCCCGTATCTTTCACCTCAATGCTCCACGTGTTTCCTTCCTCACAAGCGGAAATGCAGACACTACCTTCTTCAGGTGTATACTTCAATGCATTCGACAAGATATTTTTCAGAATAGATCCCATCTTGTCACTATCAAACCACACATTCAGATAGTCAAAATTGCTTTCATAAACAAACCTGACATGTTTCATTTCAGCATATTTGCGAAAAGCAGCACAAACATCATTCATAAAAGTATTCAGCTCATACTCGGAAACATAAAGAGTGGATGAATAGACATCTATCCGTTCGAAATTTATCAAGTTCGTTGTCAGCTGAAGCAATGTATTTACATTCTTAAGAGCCATATTCATATGGGGTAACGCCTGTTCGGTCACCATACGATTTTCTATGACTTCCTCCAGCGGAGCTTTTATCAACGTAAGCGGCGTACGTATGTCATGAGCCGTATTAATGAAGAACCGTGTCTTCTCATCCGACACTTTCTTCTGCTTTTGCAACATGATGATACGAAAGATGATAATCATAACCAATACCAACAGAATTGCATATCCCACCATAGCCCACAAACTGGCCCATACCGGAGGTGTTATAACAATCTGAATGTTCCTTGTCTCATAAGTCTTATACTTCTCTTCATTGGATACGGCACGAATTTGTAACGTATAACTGCCAGGAGGCAGATTTCTGACAAGAATCCGGTTATCCTGACTTGGACGACTCCATTCTTTATGATAACCATCAATTTTCCATGAATAAAGAATGTTGGAAGGATAATCATAATTAATGGATGCCACATCAAGGGAAAATGTATTTTGTCCGTAAGCTAGTTCCAGCCGGTCAGTTTCGTCAATGTCCTTCTTCAAAGGAGATCCGTCATCACCCGGATAAACAGGATGATAAGCAATCATAAAATCACGTAATAACAGGCGTGAGTAATGCGGTTCCGGTATCTGTATATTTGTCGGGAACTTAACTGCACCTTCATTACCGCCAAAAACAAGTGTGCTTTTATTCCAGGCGGTGGCAGAACCTGCATTAAAATTGACACTCATCAATCCTTGTTCCCGTGTCCAATTACGAAAAGAATGTTTCTGGGGGGAATAGATTGTAATACCGGTTTCCGTACCCATCAGAAGACTCTCGTCCTGACGTGGAAGAATTGTATAAATATTGTCAGAAATCAACGCACAGTTATCAGTACGATATTGATGGATAAACTTTTTCTTATTAATGTCATAAACAAGAAGTCCGGCTCCACGGGTACCAATATATAGGATACCGTCTTCTCTCTGGTATAATGCACATATATAGGGAGATTCAATAGGCAGATCAATATACCGGTAAATTCCGGATTCTTTATCAAGCAGGTAGAGTCCCATTCGCGTACCAATCCACATCAGCCGGTCATCCTTCTCCTGAATGGTAGTAATAGAACTTACTCCCGGATATAAACGTACATTTTTAGTATCAAGATTGATACGCTTCAGATGATAATATCCACCGGACCAGATATCACCTCCCGAATCTTTTTTAATGTCATAAATATATTGATCGGGACGTACTCCTGCAATGGCAGCAGGAGAAAGATAAGTTACCTTAAACCCTTTCTTCTTCTCTATCTTGTAAATACCCGATGTATAACCACCAGCCCACATTACACCGGGAGAGACTTCACACAGCGCTAAAAAAATGTGATTCTCATCATTCGGTACCGGATCAAAGGAACTAAAGAAGGAACGCCATTCTTTTGTATCAGTCTGATAGAAACTGATACCGTTACTGGTTGCAAACCAGAGGTCACCGTCACTATCCTCCACCACATCATGAACCTGATCGTTCACCAGTGACCGGGTATTACCAAGAGAATGTCTTATCAGGTCATAACTTCCATAACGGTTGTTACGGATTGTAATGCCGGTGGGATAATTTGCGAGCCAGATGCGATCTTCTTCATCCACATAGACATCATTAATATTATTTCCATTCATCCCGTTATAACTGCTATAATCAGCTGTTATGTAGGGTTCACTCATGTATGTATTCACATCCAGCTTATATATACCTTTTCCCCCAGTAGCCACTAGAAGTTCATGAGCGTTTAAAGCAGCAATCTGGTTAATCTCTACATGATTGGGGAATTGACAAGAGATGATTTTTCCTGTTCCCCCCATGTCATATATAAGTATTCCCTCTTTATAGTTTCCCACAAATAACTGCTTTGAAACAGCATGGTAATAAAGTTCATGCACTGGACAGGGAAAACGCACGAGTGCTAATTGTTTAATAATCAATAGTTCCCTTCTCTTCTCAAAACTTATTTAATGGCAATACTCTTGTATATCTAATAATAAATAAAGTCTTCCTAGTTACTTTTCCTCATATAGACGTGTCA
>NZ_JAJKHN010000085.1:0-27439 GCF_020982715.1 Bacteroides sp. 1_1_30 | reverse complement strand
CGCGAGAAAAGCCGCTCGTATGCCATGCCGCATTACATCAAGGTCTATGAAATGACATTCTCATTCACACTGCACGATGAATCGGCCATGCCGTCATCTTACGGGGAATAGTTCAAGCTGGGCGGCAGTCAGACGGGGGGCTTTCACCTTGGGAACAGGCTTCAGATTGTAGTCTGTTCCCTCACGTGATTTCCGGCGGATGATGGTCATGATACGTTCCTCGGATATAAAGAATTCGCGCTCCGACAACACTTTTAAAGCATCGTCGAACCGCAACCGCTGTATTTCTGTCCAATAGTAGTAACGGCGGCACAGTGCCTCGTCACGCAGCTTGATCAGTTCTTTATCCCGTCCTTTGCCCATACATTTTATTTCTCTTACAAAAATAACTGATTTCCATCTATTTTAAGAACAAAAGCGCCGCAATTATAACAACTGCGGCGCTTTCTGTTTACAGGGTTAACGGGTTTCGGCTACAAACGGCAGAAACTGGGTTCAATGCGGGTCCATACGCCGTTTTCAGGGTTGCGGCGGCTGAAGTAGTAGTTGGTGGCATTGCGCTGCACTACATTGGCTTCCTTGAACAGGCGCATGATGTCTGCATACTCTTCATCGAACTTATCTTCCAGTTCATACAGCTTTGAAATGCTCTTGTAGTCCAGGTCGCCCATCTTGTTGCGCTCCAGCAGGGTCATGGCCATCTGATACATCGGATCATCAGAACCTTTCTCGCTGTTCTGCATGTAGCGCTTCAGGTAGTCAATCAGACGGTCGGCTGCCATGTCGGCTCGTTCATCGAAGCCTTTCACCTTGTTGCTTTTCACCTCCAGACGGAAGTCACCGTCCGTAATGGTGTAGCTGCGCTGTTCGTCGCTTTTCACCTGGCCGTATTCCTTCATCACCTTGGTAAAGGCATCGGCTTCTTTTT
Organism: Bacteroides sp. 1_1_30; assembly: GCF_020982715.1. NCBI lineage: Bacteria > Pseudomonadati > Bacteroidota > Bacteroidia > Bacteroidales > Bacteroidaceae > Bacteroides > Bacteroides sp. 1_1_30. The sequence continues at coordinate 26,511 of NZ_JAJKHN010000085.1, read as the reverse complement.
CCAGCCATCCGCGGAACCCGGTCACGGCATTCACCATCTCAAGGACGTTGGTCTTTACTTCGAGCATAAACTCACCGCGTAATGCCTCGTAAGTTTCACGACGGGCGATGCGGTCTTCTTTCTCTTCTTGCTGCAGCTGGGCCATGAGGGCTGCTCGCTGTTCCTTACTCAGGGACTTGATGTCCACACTTTGATTGTTCTTTTCCATTTTAAATCATTTTAGTTGTTAATCAGCTATTACTTTGTCATCCTTCAGCAGCAAAGCGAATGTCCTGTCTCTTTCTGCTTTGGTTTCAAACTTCTTGTATGTCTTCCAGCCACCGTTTATGCCGGTACACATCTTTATCCTCGGGCCTGGATAATCATCCTTTCGTATTATACAGAACCCCGCTTTTATCAGCTTGTCTTGGTCATCTATCCTCATAATCATCCTGCTTTTCCGGTTCATCGTCTATCAGCATGGCCTCCCCATTGGCATACGCCCAGTCGGCCAGTTCGTTGAAAAACTCCGCTGCATCCTGGTTCTCCATATCGGATGTCGTAAGGGTCACGTCTTTTCTTATGCGCTCAAGCGCTTCATGTGCTTTTTTATCCATATTGCTCTATTTATCGGTTAAACCTCCTTTTCGTTGGATAGCCCGCAGTTTGATGGCCAGTTGTTCCAGCTCGGCTGTACTAACCTGAACAAAGGGCTTGCCGGCTATCCGGGGGTTGTTGCAGAATTCGTTCACCCGGTTCCAGTCGGTGGTGTCTATACCCAACTGTTGCATCAGCTTCAGGCAGACGCTGCGTTTCCGTCGCAGTTCCTCGCGAAGTTTCTGCCGCCATTCATCCTGCCCGGTCAGTTTCTCCAAGGCACAGCAGCAGGCTTCATATTCCTTGGATGTCATTTCACGGAGGCTTTCCGTACGGTTCCACGTGTACTGCAGAACGATTTGCTTCTTTAGCCCTTCCCGGTCTCCTGTACAGGGCAGCTTGTTGAACAATGTGTAAAATCGGGCGAAATTGGTTACTTCCTGTGCCATCTTTATTCTATTAATAATTGGAATCCTTTTTCCGTAATATACATATCCTCACGTTCTATCCACGGTTCTCTCAAATCATCATCTTCTTCTTTGGAATCCGAGAAATTCAAACGAAGGCTGTTCTCAAGGCTGCAATCTATTTGTTCCTCTATGTCAGCAATGCTTGCATCTTCAGGAACTGATCCTCTAAACTTTACAAGTACCGTAATTTCTTTTGCCATAATTCAAAAACTAAAAGGTTATTCAAACAACACTTTAATGCCACACGAACTGGCCACGTCAAGTTCCAGTTTGGCTCCCTTGCTCAGTTCCCAGTCCTTCAGCATGTAGATATAGTCACAAGCCAACAGCAGGGCAATGTCGGCCCGCATGTGGACTCTCCAATGAGCTTCATCCGGCAATCCGTTCCTGAAAGGGTTTACAGGGTCATAGCCTTGTGCCTTCAGTTCCTCCTCGGCATGGCTGAAGGCTTCCTTGCGCTCATCCATGTCATAGTGCGCGATAGCTCCGCTGATGTACACTTTCCCGGCACCGGTCACCTCACCGCGCTGATAAGCCTTGTGCCGTTCCCACCGTTCCGGAACGACCACACTGTAGTTGCACGATTGGCAGCAGCAGCCTTCTTCTTTCACCGGGAACGGATTGTATCCGTAGCCCTCATACTCTTTGCCGCAGATGCAGCACACTTTCTTTTCTTCTTTCTTTTCCATCACTTCAAATCTTTAATGTTTATTTGGCAGGACGGATGCCATACCTGGATATTCCGGGCAAACATCACATCCCTGGTTTCTATCACTACGTGTCCCTTTGTCTTGGCCCTGCGCAGACGGAGGTCGCTTTGTATGTTACGCTCTACCCAATCGTCCACCACGGCCTCCGCCTCCTGTCCTTTCAGGAGTATCTGGTACAGCTTATTCTCCCATTCCATCATTCAAATAATCCTCCATATTATCGTCCTTCAATGTTTTGGCAGCGCCTTCTTCCCAAATTACATAAGGTTCACCGGGTTTTTCCATAAAGCGGCTTTTGCACCAGGCTTTGAAACAGCTTACCATGATTTTCACATCGGCATCATATTCTACCTTGCGGGCGCTTCTACCTGCCGGATGAAGCCCCTCGGCATGGCTGATGAAGATAAACAGTTTCTTGGGGTGGCGCTCCTTAAACTCCTTGTAGGTCTTGTAGTTCAACCCGCTGTACTGGAAACTGTCGATAATCACAATGCCGGGACTGCCCCGGCGCTGCAGACGTTCCTCCAGCTGGTCCATCGACTCGCGGTCAAGGATAACCAACCGCTTGCGCACTTCGTCCATCTTATGCCGTTTCAGGCTCATTTGGAACGAAAGGCCGGTGCTTTCTTCCAGGCTGTCATAGATTACACGTCCAAAGCCGCACAGATACTTGGCCAACTGCATCACAAAGCTGCTCTTCCCGTTCCCGCTGGCACCCCAGATAATCCACACGCCGCTTTTGGCAGGGTTGCCTATCGAGGCTTGCCAAGCCCCGGTAAACTCATACCGGGGTATCTTCATATTCAGCACCTCACCGGGGCTGTAGGCTCTTTTCAGTTTCATGCTTGCATCCTCCTTAATTTTTCGATTTCGGTATATACGCGCCGCAAGCCGCCTCCGGTGCTGTGAACAATCTTGGCAATGTCGGCACCGTCCGGGGCATTGATTTTGGCCACGATGGCTGCCTGTGCCTTCAGAAACTTTTCGCGTTCCTGCGCATCGTCCGGGGTCACCTTGCTGTAAGAGTCACCGTAGCGGCTCAGCATCTCGGTATAGCCCACCTTCTTGCCTTCGATGGCGCGGTTGATTTTCTCCTTCAGTCCGTCGGCTCCCATCATGTACCAGGCGCAGCAGCGTTCCGTGGCGTTCCACAGGGCCTTCAACTCCAAGAAGGCTTCATACTGCAGGTCGCCGGCTTCGTCCAGAATAACCAGGGGCGTATCAATCGTGCGCAGGTAGGCCACCAGATCCTCATACACGTCGCTGTAGCGTCCGTTGCTGGTCACGCCGAATTCCTTGGCAATGTAGCGTATCAGCTTCAGCTTGGTCTTCACCTGGCTGCAGTCCACATACACGGCGTGCTTGTGCTGCTTCACATAGGCTTTCGCTGTAAAGGTCTTGCCGATATTGGGCATATCGCACAGGATGGCGCTCAGACCGCTGCCCTGGCACACTTCCAGCTGCTTGCTCACAAACACGTAGGTCGGGGTCTGGGCTGCCAGCCAGGGCATTTCCGTGCGCAGTTGCACGCCCAGTCTTCGGGCTATGCCTACCCAGTTGGCATCACTGACCTGCTTTTCATAATTGCCCCGCTTGATGGTATTGTACACGCTGGGGGCTATGCCCAGTGCCGTGGCATGGCGGTTGTCACTGGGATAATTTTCACGGTCGGCGGCTATCGCTGCCACAATACGTTGCTTTACTTCATTTGTTATTTCCATTTGAATGCTGTTTTAAATTCGTTCTAACGTCGTTAATTATATCTTGGCTACCGCATCATGCTCGAAGGCACTGATGTCCATATAGGCTGAGTAATCGTCTTCTTCGGCTTGTGCAGGAAGGGGAACGGCTTCCGCTTGTACCTCTGTTATCAGCTTCGCTTCCTCTTTGGCAAGGATGCCCACACGCTTGATCTTTCCGTCCTTCATCATCTTGTCGAATTTGGCTACATACTTGGCCTGTTCGGTATAGGCTGCCCTGTCGGCTTCGGTCTGCTCGGCTGTATTCTCATTGTAACGGGCTACGGGCTTGCATGTGGCGATATATCGTCCGTTCTGGTAGATATATACCTCGTTGATGGTTCCGTCGGCATCGGGCAGATAATAGGCATCTACCTTGTAGTTTCTCGGCTCCAGTTTTTCGATGATTTCCGGGCTGGGCAGTCCGTATTGGTTGTACATCACCGTACAGTAGGTATTCTGCCGGATGGTTGTTTCGGTGTGCTGCCCGATGAACCGGTAAAGAACGGCTTTATCCCAAGGGGCAAGGTTCGGGTTCTGATGAGCGCAAAGCACATCCCAACGGCTCATGCCCGGATAGCGCTTCTGGTTTGGGTGAGGCTGTGCGTTGAAGGTCTGAATGGCGCGTATATCATCGGCTACCAGTTCTTCATAGCTATAGGTCTTCACCTTGTAGGTGTTGTTCTTTTCGTCATACACTTTCTCTTCCTTCGGGCGGTTGGCTTCCAGCTTGGCCCACCAGCGGCCAATGCCTACCTGCGTGCGTTTCTCCACACCGTATTTCTTTTCGCGGTTCTTGTGCTCGGCACGTTTTTCACGCGAGTTCCCGGGGTTACACCAGCGGATCAGGGGGAAGACGGTACCGGCTTGCATCAATCCGTCGGCAAAGTCGCTTACCAGGTGGTGTTCCACTTCCAACTCGGCGGGGATATACATGCCGTTCCGGTCCAGAGTCTGGAACATGTTTCGCATGCAGTCCAAAAACAGCTCGCCTGTCTTGTACCGGTTGTAGGCATATCCCACTACAGCACCGCTCACCACATCGTAGGCATAATAGGCTTTCACGCGGTTGCCGTCCTTCATTGGGCGCGGCAGGTCGCGGTCGTCAAGCGAAACCTTACTCAAGGAATATTCACCGATGCTGCGCAGATGATAAGGACGGTAGGCATTGTTAAAGTCCCACTGGCTCATGTGCAGCTTACCGCGAAGAGCCTTGTTCTTTGGGTTGTTCAGGTAGTTGGCTACCGTGGCCGGGCTCAATACCAGCGGATTTCCATCCTTGTCGGTAAAGTCTGCCGGATTCAACACCTCGCCGGTTTCGGGGTCATATAGCTCCAGTTCTCCTTGTACAAATAGATTGTACTGTTCCCACACGGTGGTATTGAAGGGCTGTTCCGGTTGGGCATCGATGCTCAGCAGCAGGCGTTCAATGTCGTAGGTCACCTTCCGGCGGTTCTGGTTCATGAACTTGCGGCTGATAAGGCTTTCATAGCCGTTGGCCTTGAAGTCATTCACACGCTTCTTGAAGCGGTTGGAACTCACGGGTAAGGTATGGCCGAACTCTGCTTGATAATAGCTGATGGCTCCTGCCAACTCGCCCCAGTTCACCGGACCGGCCTTCATGGCCTTACGCATAAAGGTGGCATCCTCCATGGCACGCATCACTGCCTCAATTACCGAAGCGTTTACCGTATATTCTTGGATGTGTTCCGGCGGAAGGGCATCACCGTTGTCAAAACGGAACCGGGTGTAGAATTCCCGGGCTTTCGCATCGATGTGGTAATGGTTGCCGAGCCAGTTTCTTATAACGTCCTCTTTCATGTCTCCGTATTTAAGTTTTATCCTTTCCTGAAAACGCAGTGGCATGGTCGCTATCTCTACCAGTGCATAACTTCCAAGCCCCTTGCCGGGTCGCACTACGTTGATTTCTTTCTTGGCCGCTAATTTCTTGTAATTGGGTACCGACAGGATGGGAGCAAGTTCTTCTTCGGAAAGAGTGGAAGGATGAACGCCTTTCAGCGTGCGGCTTCTGCTGTAGTCAGCCTTCCCGTTCACCTTCACCGGTCGGTCGTCGTAGGTCAGGTCATTGTAGGATATGCACAATATCTTTCCATAATACTCCATTTCATTGCTGTTTATAAGGCGGCTGCCATCTGTTGGGTCTCGTGCTGCAGCTGCATGAAGTCTGATATAAACTCACATTGGTAGGTTTCGGTCCGTTTTCCGTCCACGTACACGTCCACATCGTTGGTCTTCCGGTGGACTACCAGTTTTACACGGGGACCGAAGGTGCAGGTCATGGTATGCTCACACTCTTCAAAGGTCGTTTCACAGTTCGGGATGAAGTTCCCGTCAGTCAGTTTGCCGCCTCGTTTCAGGGCGAGGGTGCGAATCCGGCGCGCCTGGTCGCTGTCACGGACAAAATTCAGTGCCTGCCACACAGCCTGACGGCTGCATCCGAATGTCTTCATCAGGAAGGTCTTTGTCTCGTTATCTGTCAAAATCTGCTTTCTCATATCGTTTATCTCTTGATATATTGCTCATTTATAATTCCTCAATCGCTTTCTGCTTGATGTCATCCGAATCATCCGGAAGTATCTCGTAAAGGCGTGTTCCCTTTTTCAGTTCCTCAATCAGCACTTGCATGGCTTCCTCGCACACACAGCTCACATTCTCCAACACTCGGTAGGCATCCGAGTTACTAATCGCATCCTCTGTCATGAATTGTCCAGCCAGCTCCATCGCCTGGTCGGCAATATTCTGCGTATGTGCCGTACTGCCTATCATCGTGCGCAACTTCTGTTTGAACAGACTCTCTGCTGTTCTCGGATTGAAATTCTTTGCCATAACTCTAAATTTTAAAAGTTTATATCGTGGGGCGCAGGGAATCGAACCCCGACGGCTTTCTACGCTTTCTTATTTCGATTTCTCATTTTCGATTTACCAACTCTCCGGCCGTGCCTGCCGCCCCTGCCCGTCTTTCCGGGCTGCCAGTTATCCGGCAATCTATTTGCCTTGTTCTTCTATCATCGAAAGGACAACCATCCTGTCTTCATCCCAAAGCGGAAGCCCCAATTCAATGGTTCGTTTCACCACTTCCATCTCACCGACCAGCCCTACCGCTTCTTTGCGGAAATCGGTATCGTCATACGCATGTGCCTTGCCAATCAGAAAATCGGTCAGGTTGTCGATAACTTCCTTTTGACGTTCACATTTCATTTCATAGTTCAGCACTCGCACATGAACATCGCGGATAATCCGGCTGTCCCCATGTTTCTTGAAATCTTTGCAGAACTCATCCTTGTTCATCGAAGTGTTCAGATAAACCGCATGGATGTAATCAAAATCCTCTGCTGTAGGGGTTATCCCCGTCCGTTCCATAAATTCTTGCTGTGTCATAATCCTTATGTTTTTATTTCTCTTCTATATGTATCATGTCCAGTATGTTGTCCGTCGCCATGCTGTTGCATACAAGGATGGCAGCCTTCACTCCGTTTTCCTTCATCCACCTCTTTGCTTCGGCAATGGCAGGTGATTTTTGCCAGCCGTCTGAAATGGCAGCACCCAAATCATTATAGTGCTCATCTGTCAGTTCAAACCAATATCGTTTCATTTTCTTTAATCCTTAAAATTCGCTAATCACACGCCTTTTTTGTATATTTGGCGCGCTGTTTACATCTTAAACACGCTGCAAATATATAGAATTATTTCAATGTATCAAACTAAATATGGAAGAAAATCAATATAAAGGCATGAATTTTATAGAAAGACTTCAATATTTCATGGAGAAAAAGGGCATAAATGACAATCAAATGACTGTCAATGCTGGTCTTTCTGTTGGACTTATTGGGAAAGCAAAGGTGTCTGGCAAAGGTATGAGCTCAATGAATATTGAAAAAATTCTATTAGCCTATCCAGAATTATCTGCCGATTGGTTACTTACTGGTGCAGGAAGCATGTTGAAAGATGATTTGAACGGCATTAAAACAATAGACGAAGCCGATTCTTCGTTCATGCCTACCACATCCATGAACCCGTCCATCGGCACACCATACTACGACGTGGACTTTATCGGGGGATTCGATGAGGTGTTCAACTCTCAGGTGAATATACCCGCCACTAACATTGTAATAAGGGGATTCGAGAAAGCCAGCCTCTGGTGCAATGTCACCGGGCACTCCATGGAACCCAAAATAAACCATGGCGACATCATTGCCCTGCACCAATGCACACTCAACGACATCCAGTATGGCGAAATCTATGCAGTGGTGCTGGATACCATCCGCACCATTAAAATCCTCCGCAGGTCGCCAAATCCGGACAAGCTGCGCTTCATCCCCATCAACACCAATGACTACGATGAACAGGAATTCGACAAATCACGCATCATCAATGTCTTTGAAGTAATCGGAAGTATCAGCAAGTTCTTCTAAATGGTACACGCATGCCTCCTACAGAAGGATAAAAAAGGACGCACGCACACACTTTTGAAGGAATTTACCTGAAGTAAGCTCGTAAATACACTGTAAATCAAAGGATTTATCTTATTATAATAAGGTATGTCACACAAACGAGTGTCGTTTTTCCTATCTGAAAACAGGGAAAAGCGACACTTATTTACATTTGCTACATTCTTTCCTATTTCGGGCGAACCATCCAAAAAGCGAAAAAGTAACCCTAAAAGTAACCCTAAACTCATCGAAGTAGTAACCCTAAACAGTAACCGTAATAGTAACCCTAAACCCCAAATTACCACCCGTAAGGGCATAAAAAAGGGGAGCCATAAGCCCCCCAATCAGCATTCAAAGAAATAACGCCTACAAGCCTTTCTAACGGCGTTACTATATCGTTCCAATATTGCCCTTACTACCGCCCGAAATGAGCGTAGATTGCTTAATTATAGCCTTTTTCGTGCATATTGTGCCGTTACCAGACAGCCCGGCATGAAGCAGGTAATTCTTGGTTGCCCCCACCTGATCTGCCGTCAGAACTGTATAAACAGCCGATATACTGCTGAAATACCAATCTTTCTGCTTCGTCCCGTCTATTTTATGCAGCAAATGCACATGAATCACTTTTGCCATATTCGTTTCTATTATGCTACAAATATACCAAATAATGCTTATTTGGAAGAATTTATAAATACTAAAATAGGAATGAATTATAAATAATATGATATTAGGCTACTTTTACGGAAATATGATGTAATTTTGCATAAAAAGAGCTATATGGACGCATTATCAGGCAAGAAAAAAGAATTTCAGAAGCTATTTCTGTCCGGGAAATACACTCAGCAAGAAATAGCTAATATACTTCAAGTCTCCAGAGTGACAATCAACCAATGGGTAAAAGATTATCCTGCAACTGCTTATATAAGAATACGTAAGTCTCTTACAAAAGAGCTGGAACGCCTTTCTAAATCCCCAGCAGGTAATGAAGAAATGATATTTAAATATATTCAGCACCTTGATTTGCTTGATAAGATGATTCGTAAGGCAAAGTATCTTCCAAAGATATAAAAAATCACCATTCTTGAACTGAATGTAAAGATATAGCTCGCTTATTTACGGAATATCCCCCATTTTTGTAAAAGCCATGTAAAAATCATGTAAAAGGAAACCGCTTCGAAATATTTTGTCCATTTCCCATGCCATGTCTAAACCTATTGGTTTTCAAAGTCTTCCGCCCATTTTCACCGACCAATAAAAAAAACGCTTCGTTCTATGCCCCATAGGTGCCAAGATTGATTCCATAATACCTGTACATATTGAAATTTTTACTTAATATCCCGGATTTTGATACTCGCTGCCATTGGTGATTGTTGCAGTAAATGTAGTTGAAATGGGACGTAATGCATAATTCGGGTGAAAGAATTGTGCTAAGTCCGGATGAGTATTCTCCAGATACTCCGAGTTCTTAAACATTCCTGTCCGTTTCAAGTCGTAGAAGCGGCAATATTCTCCGCAAAGTTCACGGCCTCTTTCGTCTAAGATATCACGTACTGTAATACTCCCTGTAAGTGGATTTGCTCCGGCACGTTCACGAACCTTGTTGATATAACCGGCTGCATTTGCGCCACCATTCAGGTAAATATCAGCTTCTGCCGCAATCAAATAAACTTCTGCCATACGCATGATAAATGTCGCATTCAGATTACCGTTTCTCTGTTTGGAAGCATTGGTTACATAATAATTACTGCTGTTATGCTTATTCAGTGACGGATAATAGTAGCGGAACTGGTTCTCGTTTGTGCCGTCATCCTTGTAATTGCCTGTGACGTTTGTATAAGCATAATTCATGTTCACGTTATTATTGTCATTACTATATACATGGTGATAATCAATCAGCAAGTAATCAGAAATATGTTCTTTTTGCTTTTCTGTAGCATAATCAATGTCCTGTGGCATGATAAACTTAATGGCTAAGTCACCTTTATTCAGAGCTTTGCCAATGACGGTTTCTTCTTTGTCATACATGTGTACGGCACTTTCATCCCACGTGTAATTCTTGTTTGCGTTCCATTCAGTAGTGAACGATTCATGAAATCTGGGGTCCAATGTTCCGTCTTTCTGTACATACAAACTCAACAAATGCTGTGTGGGCATAAAGATACCGGTAATTGAGCCTTCCCAAGTAAGGCGTGTTTCCTGATTGTCTTCACGTGCACCGAATTTATTGATATTGCATAAGAAGTATTCGTCGTTGCGGTTCAACTTGTAGTTTCCGTTGCTTGATCCGTGACCGTCTGCTCCTGCATACCAGCGATGTTTCCAGAGAGCTTCCTTGTTTTCCCAGTTATTGCTCTCTTTAAACACTTCGCTATACGATGGATACATATACGTATTGTATTTTCCACCGCCAGTTTCGCAATCGGTAATCAATTTCTTGGCTGTATCCAGAGCTTCCTGCAAATATTCGGTGCTTCCATATTCGTACGTCTGCAAGCAGGCTTTAGCCAGAAAACCGAGAGCGGCTTTCTTTGTCGGGGTGGTAGTAGTTGCATGCGTACCTGTTGGCAACCATTCGGATGCGAATCTTAAATCGGGCAGGATTACTTCCTGGTAGATAGTCATCGGATCGGTACGGGTGGGTGAGTAAGTCAGTGTTTCCGCTGTTATCGGTTCTGTGAGCATCGTCACTGCTCCGAATTGTTCCACTGCATTGAAATAATAGACAGCTCTAAGAAAACGGGCTTCCGCAATCTTGGCATTCCGCTCCTCTTCCGTGGTGTAAGGAGGTTTGTCTCCTTATGCGATAGCTTCGTTACAGGCTCCCACACCGTCGTACGTCCCGTTCCACCAATTGTTAGTGTAAGTCGTATTGGGTGATGTTCCTGCGAAAAACCAGAACCACTGTGTGTAACTTGTTGATTCGTTGGCTTTATACGTCCAAAGATCGGTGTCGCCTTCAGTCAGTGACATCCAGTCCGCAGAACCGTAGTAAAACCTTTCCATAGCAAAATAACACTGGTTAATCAGGGTTTCATATCCATCGATGGAAGTAGCCAAAGCCTCTTTGGTAAATGCGCCCGGGTTGTATTCCTCCAAGGTGCAGGAATGTAGAGATAAGGCCGAGAACAGCACACTGCAAAATATGAATTTTATATATATCCTTTTCATGATTATAATCTTTTGTTAGAATGTCAAATTAACGCCAAAAACAAATTGCCGGTAGGTAGGAAATGCATCCGAACCGTTGGTTTCGGGATCAGTATCTTTCAACTGCTTATCTTTTACGAAGATGAACGGATTGTAGGCTGTGGCATAAATACGGCATTTCTCCATTAAAACTTTGCGGGAAATATTGACGGGTAGTGTATATCCCAGCGTGATATTTTTAATCTTAATGAAGGAGCCATCGCGCACTCTTAATGAAGGATATACGGTTTTTTGTTCGTCTCCCGTTCCGGGACGGGGGAAATAGGCTCCTTGATTATCCTCTGTCCAGTAGTCTACGCCTGCCAGTTGATTTTTGGTTACGCTCTGTTCGGCAGTATAATAACCGAGCAGGTCACTGTTGATTGTCTGTCCGTAACGCGCCATGGCAAAGACGGATAAATCAAAATTTTTGTAGGTGAAGGAATTGCTGAATCCGATGATCCAGTCCGGATTGGAATGTCCTAGAATTTGCCGGTCTTCCGTACTGTATTTATGTACACCTCCATCACCTTTTTGGTCTAAGGTTTCTATCTTGATGAATCCGGGTTTTACGCCGTAGGCATCCAATGTTTCCTGTGGAGTATCGGTTCCCCAGATTCCGGTATATTTATATCCGTAAATAGCTTTAATCGGTTCACCGACAAACAGGTTTTCGGCGATCAGATCACCGTCAGGCAGATCGTCTATTTGTTCCTTGTTCCAGGTGATGGATAAAGTAGTGTTCCAGGTGAAATCCTTGTGCCGTATGTTGTGCGAAGTGATCGTTGCTTCCACACCTTGGTTACTGGTCTGGGCGATGTTCTGCCAGATAGCCAGAGGCGATCCCCATCCGGTCAGACCGCTGGTGATGGGCAATGTACGTTTGAATAATAATCCTTTGGTGGTTGTCTTGAACCATTCTATCGATCCGTCAATGCGACCGTTCAGGATACCGAAATCCAACCCCACATTCCAGTTGTATGACTTCTCCCAGCCGAGATCGGAACTACCGTAAGTACCGGAGTATTGCGTGAAAGGAACAATCTTCCCATTAATGGAAATTCCCGAAGCGGTATATACGTATGCTTGTGTTGTGGTGCTGTATGCGGTGGTTCCTCCCGAGTTACCCGTGATGCCGTAGCTCACTCTCAATTTCAGGTTGTCCAGCCAACTACGTGTCTTTTCCATAAATGCCTCGTCTGATATTCTCCACGCCAGTGCACCTGCGGGGAAAGCATCCCATTTATGTCCGGTAGAAAATTGTGAAACACCGTCCCAACGGGTAGAGAAATTAAATAGGTATTTGCCTTTGTATGAATAGTTCAGACGGAAGGCAAAAGACATTTTCTGTGTCTGTGCGAAGTCGGATTCCACATGTTGGGAAGTGCCCGATGTCAGTCGCCAGAAAGACCATTGATCTACCATCTGACCGCTGGCGGCAGCCATGCTGCTTTCCGACTGGTTCTTATTCCAGGAAGTAATCAGTGAACCTCCCAGATTATGGTCTTTGGCGATGGTTGTGTTGTATGCGAGAATATTTTCCCAAGTGTAATTCCAGGCATTGTTGTTGGTGATGGAAGCATGCGGTGAACCTGCATAAGACGGACGGTTGGCATTGCACTTCTCTCCCCAGTATTGCCCGCGGCGTGAGTGATTCAACGTACCATTGACACGACTGGTAAAAGTCAGGTCTTTGATGGGAGTTAGTTCGACATAGCCACTCATGTTCAGGTAGGTAGAACGCGTGTTGTCTACATACTGGTTCTCTATAAAATCACTCATCGGGGAATATTGTCCCGTGATGTATTCGTGATTGATCTCCCCTTTTTCGGTATAAGCATCACCCAACGGGATGGCGGAGAGAGATTTGGTGAATGTGTTTTTCACGCCGGAGTTCAAGTCCCGGTAGACTAAATTGGAGGTAAAGCCCACCTTTGCCCATGAAAATATCTGCTGATCCAGGTTGAGGCGTAACGAATATCTGTTCAGATTTTCGTTATTAAGTAAACCTTCTTCCCGGTTGTAGGAAGTCGAAGCAAATAATTTTGTTTTTTCAGTGCCACTGCTGACCGAAAGACTGTATTTCTGTGTGGTAGCCGTGTTGCCCGACACTTCATCTATCCAGTCTATCCATTTGCCGTCGTTGTATGCATCTATAAAATCCTGTTTCCCCAGTAGGGCGGACATATCGGTTGGATAGTCACCGTTTTTATATTTATAGGCTTCTTGCTGGTAGGTGACCCATTCATCCCGCGTCATCCCATGTCTGTAGTTGGGTGAACCGCTGAATCCGTAATAAGCATCGAAGTTTACGGTCGCTTTTCCCTCTTTTCCTCTTTTGGTGGTGATGATTACAACGCCGTTTGCTCCTGCGGAACCATAAATGGCGGTGGAAGAAGCATCTTTCAACACATCTACACTCTCGATGTCCGACGGGCTGACCTGGCTATAACTGCCGGGGATTCCATCGATAATAAACAACGGTTCGTTGCTGCCATAAATAGATCGTGAACCACGTAACAGAATAGTGACATCACCTCCTACCTGTCCCGAAGTTTTGGTGATATCCATTCCGGGTATCTTGCCTTGAAGGGCTTCCATCACATTATTGGTAGGGGCGGCCAGTACTTCCGCACTTTTGACGGAGGTTACTGCCCCCGTCAAATCCCGTTTTTTGACCGATCCGTATCCTACCACCACTACTTCATCAATCAATCTGGCATCTTCCGTCAGTATGATTTCCAGCTTGTTCTTGTTGCGTGTATTGACTTCCTGCTCTGTGTATCCCATATAAGATACCTTTAATACTGCATTGGGCGCTATGCGCAGTGTGAACAGTCCGTCTACATTCGTAATCGTCCCGTTACTGGTACCTTTTTCAACGATATTCGCTCCGATAATCGTCTCTCCTTGAGAGTTTTTCACTATACCCGAGATCGTTCTGCTCTGTTGGCAATAAGCCCGTGTTGATCCAAGTATCGACAATGAACCTATTAATAGGAATAATAGGTAAAAATTCATTCTATAAACAGTCTTTAGGGGATTATTCTCCCCTATGTTTGTTTTATCAGAAAATGATTTCATGCTTTTTGTTTAATTGTATGTTTACTAATTTGTTTTTGGATAGCTAAATTTCCGGATGATTTAAAGCTATGTTTCGATTGTAATGATTTTACTTACCCCATAGGCTATTAGATTTTATTGGTTAAATGATAATTGTTCAGAATGTCAATTGCACATCCTTCTGCACTGTTTTAAATGTGGCGCCACGATTCATGTCAGCTAAAAACTGACAGGGCAAAATTATGCATATAGAACTGGGGATTGAAAAATATAGAGTTGACTTTTATCAGAACTGAGTTGTTTCTTACTACCTGTTGTATATTTGATTTTATAAAGTAATATTGTTGTTGATTAAACCTTTACCCGTCGTAAACTTTACAGTAGTAAAGTTTTAGAAATAGATAAGAATGATAAAGACTGGGATAAAATAGATCTAATTAGGTTATATTCAAAAGAGAAACAGATAGAAAGCTGTCTTTTTCAAAGGGCGATATGTAGTTGCGAATTTTATTTTCATTATCTTTGTCTCAATGTATTTACTAAAGCAACAATGATATGGATATTAAAGTAAAAGACAAGGTGAATCAAAGGCATGTCGGTCGCAATCTGCAAAGAATCCGTGTATATCTAGGTATGAAACAGGAAGCGTTGGCTTCTGATCTGGGTGTTAGTCAACAGGAGATCTCGAAAATAGAGAAACAAGATGAAATAGAGGATGGACTGTTAACCAAAATAGCTGAAGTCTTGGGAATATCTACTGATGTCATCAAGGATTTTGATGTTGAAAAAGCCATTTGTAATATTAATAATTATAAAGATGCTACCATTTCTCCGGGAGCAATTGCTACTGTTTATGCTCATAACCAACAGATTAATCCTCTTGAAAAGGTGGTTGAACTGTATGAACGCTTGTTGAAAAGTGAACAGGAGAAAATAGAGATTCTAAGAGAGTGCATAAAGCAGGGAAAATAATCAACAGACTGGAATATGGAAACGGAAAAGTACACAAATACGATTCATCTGGGAAGAAAAATTGAACGGGTGCGTCGGCTTCGGGGAATGACTCAAGCGGAACTCGGTGATTTGTTAGGTATAACGAAACAGGCTGTTTCGAAAATAGAACAAACAGAGAAGTTTGACGATGAACGATTAGGCGAGATTGCTTCAGCATTAGGCGTTACTGTAGATGGCCTGAAGAATTTTAATGAAGAGACAATCTTGTATAATACGAATAACTTCTACGAGAATTGCGGTGTTAAAAGTGCTGTCAGTAATACAGGTAATAATCAGACCTTTAATAGTTTCCCTGTTGAACAGGTAATTGAGATTTTCGAAAATCTGTTGGATAAACAAAAGGAGCAATTTGAAACTTTAAAAAAAGAGAAGAAATAAATATCTCCAAGATATTGAATTTTATCAGTCGTAATTATACTCCTAATGCAATGATAGCTGAATTGATTTCTTCAAAAAATAAGGAAATAGATTGGTTGAAAGAAGAAATTAAGTTTTTAAGAGGGGAAAATGAAAAATTGCTGCTGATTGTGGGTGAAAAGATATGAGATGATGTTATCATAATTATGTGATACACTTCTGTCTGTTGTTTATATGGGTAGTTATCACCTTTATGTTGTAAGCATAACTAAGATCTGATTGAAACTTTATAAATAATATTTTCTACTGTAAATGTTGAGGTATCCAAACTCTTTTTAATTCAAGGAGTTTGGATACTATTTTTAAGTTTACTGCATTATGGTGTAGTGTTCATAACACAAAGGCAATTATTTCGGGTGACAAGATAATATCTTTTTCTTTGAAAAAAATATCACAAAATTTTATTTGAAGGCTAATTTAGTTATTCTGCGTCCTTATTACTTTTTGTATCATTAGTATGATCCATACAGATATAACAAAGGGAGC
The DNA here is from genome assembly GCF_020982715.1 of Bacteroides sp. 1_1_30. Classification (NCBI taxonomy): domain Bacteria; kingdom Pseudomonadati; phylum Bacteroidota; class Bacteroidia; order Bacteroidales; family Bacteroidaceae; genus Bacteroides; species Bacteroides sp. 1_1_30. Next base: position 10,399 of record NZ_JAJKHN010000085.1, on the reverse strand, counting down.
GGTTAAGGTAGTGATACCCAAACTCATTCCTAGAATCTGTAATACGGTGGACAGTAAGACAGAGCATCCTGCCCATACGCCATTTTTCCAGCTCGTTCCTCCTAAAGCTATGGCACATAATACGCCATTATATCCCATTAGACCGGCATTTAAGTATGTAGTATCCACTTCAAGTAAAATGGCTAGGGGAATAGGAAGAAGTGCTCCCAAGATAGTATAGAGACTTGCCTTTCGAGAATTAATCAAAATGCCTATAAGGAAACATAATCCGGATAGAATTGTATTTCCCTGAAACATGACTTGCCCTATACCTAAGCAGAAGGCTTGGAAATAATTAATATTCTGTGTGGTATCAATAACCGTATAGGAAACTGATAGTAAATCTGGTATAAGCCAGCTGCAAACTCCCAACATTCCCCATACAGCAAGAATGAAAGGAGCAGTAAAGCCAGGAATTAAACGTTGCTGATTAAAAAAATAGGCAATCCATGTGGAAAGGGCCGAAGCGATAATCAACATGATTAAACTTCCTACCGATAATTGTAGAAATACGCCAACTGCTATACCTACTAAAGTTCCATTAAATCCGTATAATCCATTTTTAATATCATCATACTTATATCCCGAAAAATGGGCTGTCAGTGTACTTATTATATTACCGCAGACTGCTAGTATTCCCATTTGCCATGAGTTTAGAAATATTCCAATTAGCATGAATAATCCGGATAACGCATTATTCTGAAACATCACTTGTCCTATTCCACGTCCCAGAATAAGTAATAAATTGTGTATAAAGACCATTTGTATAAAAGATTGACTGATAAAATGATGACAAAAGTACAACCTTCTATTGAAAATAGCAATATTAAGAGATGGAGAATTAGAAAAGTGTAAAGAGATGTGGAATTATCATGTACGGTCAATTCACTAATTATTGTGCTAAGCATAATATTCATGACTATGTTAATGATTTACTTATAGGGGATGAATCTCGTTTTGATTGGACAGGAATAGATTTAATAGTTCCTTATTGGCCTTACTGTTAATTGAAAGTTCTCTGTTTTTTTGGAAAACATCCAAAGAACTGGAACATTCACCGCAGATATCTACTCCGATAATTTCTTCTTTTTTTAGAATGATGGAGAGGAGTTTCTCCAATTCGGTCAGTGATAGGGAACCCTGATCCCAATTGGTTACTGCTGATTTTATGTCCAATACATCTTTGTCCACTGATATATAGACAGGCTCATTCAGATGTTCATGAGAGAATCTGTTCCATCCTTCTTCGTGAGAAAGTTCTGTTTCGCTATAAAACTTTAATTTTTCTCCATAATTGGGATGCAGTGCTTTGATCAACTTTTCAGCAGCACCGACGATACATACTTTTTGAAGATAAGGATTTGTATCCAATACTCTTTTCACCCAACATCCGCATGACATTAGATTGTCAAATAAGGAAGGTTGCATATCTGGATGATGATCAAAGACAACTAGTGAGAATGGGGTCTTTATTTTATCCGTCCAAAATTTACTGATATAATGATAGTTACCGGAATCAATGAAATGTATTCCTTCAGGTAAGTAGGGGGCCATTCTTTGTCTAATGACTTTGGCTGCTTCTGCATCACAGTAGCAGTTGGTTCCGTTTAGGTCGGTACAATCTATCCACTGGAAATGGATGTCGTTTATAAATCTTTCCTGCTCATAGACATGAGTGAAATTCATAAGAATAATGTTCGGTTTCATTGTTCTTTATCTTTTATTGAATAACCTTTGAAACTTGTCATGTATAAAAGCGGAGTGTGTCAAAACGCAGATTAACGCAAATTATCGCAGATTATTTCAATTATATTTATATATTAATCAACGATTTATGAAATTATTTCTGCGATAATTTGCGTTTTATTATTCATTATGACACACCTCCCTTTTTTTTAAAACCATCGGACGTAACAAAAATCTTGTCTATGTGGTAATAGATTATTTTTGGGATACATGCGGAAAGCCTGTTTGAAACTTCCGGCATTAAAAATTTGAGATGTCCCCTTGAAGGTATATAGATTCCCGTCTTTGGAAACTAGTGGAAGAGGTATGACTTCATAGATATGATCTTGACCACTTTCATGCTGAATAATGACCAATTCAATTCCAATTGCATCATCCAGACCTTTCTCATCGACAACAACTGTTACTTCATATTCCTTTCCGGCTTCGATTGTCGCATCCAACCCGTTTCCGGCTTTTATGGATTTGATTTCAATGGAATCCCACCTGTTTCGGACAGCGGTTTTCCAGTCAGATATCATTTTGGCTTTTGCATTATTGTCAGCAGAGAGAATGTGGAAATGCTCCGACAGTTTGATATAGAATTTCTCATAGTAATCGTCCAGTTGCCTTTTCATGGTAAAACGGGGAGCTATTTGTGCGATTGAATTCTTGATGTACTTAATCCAGTTTTCCGAATACTCCTTATCTCCATGTTCATAATATGCAGGAAGAATGTCATGCTCCAATAGATAGTAAATTGCTTCGGCGTCCAGCTGGTTCTGATATTGTTCATTCTGGTAGATACTTTTGTCGGTCAGCGCCCATCCTGCATCCTTACAATAGCCTTCATACCACCAACCATCCAACACTGAGAAATTAAGTACACCGTTCATCAGTGCCTTTTCCCCTGATGTGCCTGAGGCTTCGGCCAGACGTGTGGGAGTGTTCAGCCAGATATCCACCCCTGCGATAAGATGTCTTGCCAGATCCATATCATAGTTTTCAAGAAATATGATTTTACCTAGGAATTCAGGACGCCGGGATATTTCCACAATCTGCCTGATTAGTCCCTGGCCGGCACCGTCACTGGGATGAGCCTTCCCTGTAAAGATGAATTGTACCGGATATTTCGGATTGTTCACTATTTTAGCCAGGCGGTCGATATCGGTAAACAAAAGATGCGCCCTTTTATATGTAGCAAAACGTCGTCCGAAACCAATCAGAAGGGCATTCGGGTTAAACTTCTCAAAAATGGAAATGGTTAATGACGGATCGATCTGGCTTCTAAGCCAGTCTTTGCTGCATTTTCTTTTGATATAATCTATCAGTTTGGTTTTTAGTTTCAGGCGGGTATTCCATATTTCTTCGTCCGGAATGTCGTAGACAGCTTCCCAGATTTTTTGATTGGACTGGTCATGAATAAAGCTCTCATCAAAATTGTCTTTGAAAAGCTTTTCCCATTCGGTGGCGCACCAAGTAGGGAAATGTACGCCATTAGTCACATAGCCCACATGATTCTCTTCCGGGAAGTAGCCTTTCCAGATAGGAGCGAACATTTCCTGTGACACAGTTTTATGCAACAGGCTGACTCCGTTTACTTCCTGGCTGGTTTTACAGGCGAATACAGACATACAGAAACGTTCTCCTTTGTCTCCCGGATTATGGCGTCCGAGATCCATCAGGTTATTCCAGGTTATGCCCAGTTTGTCGGGATACCCTTTCATGTATTTGTTGAAAAGTCCCTCGTCAAAATAATCATGGCCGGCGGGTACAGGTGTATGTACGGTATAAAGGGAAGAAGCGCGTACTAATTCCATCGCTTGGCCGAAATCCAGACCACCGGCTATATAATCACATAACCGCTGAATGTTGATTAATGCGGCATGGCCTTCATTGCAGTGATATACGTCTTTTTCTATACCCAAAGCTTTCAGTGTCATCATGCCGCCTATACCGAGTAAAATCTCCTGTTTCAGCCGGTTCTCCCAGTCACCGCCATACAGATGGTGGGTAATTGGACGGTCAAACTCGCTATTGAGTTCATTGTCCGTGTCCAGTAGATAAAGGGGGATTCTTCCTACATTGACTCTCCAGACATTGGCATGTACAATAAAGCTGTCGGCGTAGGGAATGTGGATTACCAGCTGTTTTCCATCTGGTTGCATCACTTTTTCGATTGGGAGCTGTCCGAAATTCTGTGCTTCATAATTGGCAATCTGCTGCCCGTCCATGGAAAGAGACTGGTCAAAGTAGCCATAACGGTACAACAGTCCTACGGCACAAAGGTCAACGTTGCTGTCTGATGCCTCTTTCAGGTAATCGCCCGCAAGTATTCCAAGACCACCGGAATATATTTTGAGGACCTTGTCTAAGCCGTATTCCATACTGAAATAGGCTACTGACGGACGTTTATGATCTGGAACTACATTAATGTATTCCTTGAAAGCAGTATAGACGGTATTCATCTTGCGGATAAAAAACTCATCATGTGCCAGTGTTACCAGCTTCTCATAATTCATCCGCTCCAGGAACAATATCGGATTTTGCTCCGTTTCTTCCCAAAGCTCCGGATCTAGGTCGCAATACATACTTTTGGCGTCATCATTCCATGTCCACCATAGATTACGTGCTATTTCCGCAAGTTTTCCCAATTCCATGGGAAGATGTGAACCGACTGTAATTTCCCTCCATTGAGGAGTGTTTACATTATAACTTGGATATTCCATAACATTGTACATTAAATAGTTTATATTTCCTTGTTTATTTTATAATAGGGCATTATCCATACCGGATAAAACTTTGTAGTTTCCCGATGATGATACAGTCCGGTATGTCTGCCTCCCGGAGTGTCTTTCCAAGCAGTGGTGAATTAATAACTTTATATGGACAGCTCGTTAAGTACCCGAATCAGGCTTTTGTCAATAGGCTTGTCATTTTTGATTGCTTGTGCAAAAGGAACATAGACAATTTCATTGTTCCGTATGCCTATCATCACATTCTGTTGGTCTTCCATCAGAGCCTGGATGGCTGCTTCTCCTAATCGGCTTGCCAGTATACGGTCGTTGGCACTTGGAGCCCCACCGCGTTGCAGATGTCCCAGAATGGAAACTCTTACATCATATTCAGGATATTCCTTTTTTACCCGGTCGGCATAGTACATGGCACCTCCATTTTTATTTTGGGGACTTTCGGTCACAATGACGATACTGCTGTTTTTTGTTTTTCTGAATCCACGTCCGATAAATGTCTCCAGCTGGTCCACATCCGTTTTGTCCTCCGGAATAATGGCAGCTTCAGCCCCTGAAGCAATCGCACTGTTCTGGGCCAGGAAGCCCGCATCACGTCCCATCACCTCGACAAAGAAAATGCGGTCGTGTGAGGTTGCGGTGTCTCTTATTTTATCTACACATTCAACAATTGTATTTAATGCCGTGTCGTATCCTATGGTGAAATCAGTACCATATAAATCATTGTCAATCGTACCGGGTAGTCCTATACATGTCACGTTATACTCTTCGGCAAAGATACGGGCTCCCGTCAGAGAACCGTCTCCACCGATAATAATCAGTGCACTGATATTTTCTTTTTGTATAACTTCATAGGCTTTCTTACGTCCTTCCGGAGTGGTAAAAGCTTCGGAACGCGCTGTTTTCAGTATAGTACCTCCCCTTTGAATAATACTGCTCACGTCTTCTGTTGTGAGTTCCTTTACTTCACCGGCAATCAGTCCTTCGTATCCCCTATAAATTCCCTTTATTTTAAAGCCGTTGAAGATGGCGGTACGGGTTACGGCGCGGATCGCTGCATTCATTCCTGACGCATCCCCTCCGGAAGTCAGGATTCCAATATACTTGTTATTCATAATTCATTTTTATACAATTATTAGACAAAATCAGAAAGTAACTGCTTTAATTTTTTCCTACTATGAAAGATACGGCTTTTTATTGTACCTAGCGACACTCCTGTTTCTTGAGCTATTTCCCGATATTTGAATCCGGATATATACAACATAAAAGCGTTGTAATGTTCTTTAGGTAGTGTTTTAAGGGCTGCCCTTATCTCCTTGGCATCTTGACTATTGTCTATGAAAGCAAAAGAGTCATCTCTTAGCAGGAAATGATAGTCGGGTTCGGATAATATATATAAGTCTCCCTGGCTTTTTTTTATCCGGTAGTTATTTATAAAAGCGTTACGCATAATGATATACATCCAGCCTTTAAAATTTGTTCCAGGATCAAATTTATCCTTATTATCCAGAGCTTTCAACATTGTTTCCTGCAATAAATCCTCAGCATCGTGTTTGTCAGCTGTCAATTTATATGCAAAACCTAGCAGATCACTTTGCAGAGCTATTAATGCTTCATCAAAATTGAATGTTTTCATTATAGTGATTTGAGGTTCAAAGGTTTATATCAAGGCATCCCCCTAAATATAAGGAACGCCTTGGGTAAAGTTTAGCTAAGATATCTTATTTGATATCAATAGTTCTGGTTATCTTCTGAACTTCTTTGTCCACTGTTTTGGGAATATCTATAGACAGAATCCCATGTTCTACCTTGGCTGTAATCTTATCTTTTTCAACATTGTCCGGCAGTATGATACTTTGTTGGAATTTGGAATAAGAGAATTCACGGCGTAGGTATTTTTTGTCTTTTTTCTCCTCATTCTTCTCTTCCTTCTTTTCCATGCAGATTACTAGATTGTTGTTTTCATCCACATTAACGGTGAAGTCATTTTTTGTCATTCCCGGAGCTGCCAATTGGATTTTATAGTCCTTTTCATTTTCAATTACATTAATAGCGGGGGCTGTTGCATTTGCCTTCATCATCCACTCATTGTTAAAGAAATCATTAAAAATACTTGGTAACCAATTCTGGTTCATTTTTGTAGGTACCATTTTTACCTCCTTTTTTAGTTAATAATTAAAGTTTAGAAAATATGTCTGGCTGCTTGACAGAACTTTTATTGTTTAGTCATTCCTTGTTTTGCTACAGCTTCCGTCCGTTTACGTATCTCTTCCGGATCACCGAGAAAATAGTCTTTGACAAGAGCCAGCCGGTTGTCGAATTCAAAAACGTAAGGAACTGCTGTAGGCAGGTTCAGGTTGGAAATGTCTGTATCGGATATTTCCTTGAGATGCTTGATGATTCCACGCAGGCTGTTGCCATGGGCAACTACCAGCAGGTTATCCTTACATGTCAATGTGGGAAAGATGATGCATTTCCAATAAGGCATTACACGCTCAATGGCATCTTTCAAGGATTCCGTACGTGGAAGTTCCATATCCGGGACATCTGCATAACGTATGTCTTTACTCGGATTGCGCGAATCGTCCTCTCCCAATGCTGCAGGAGCTATATCATAACTTCTCCGCCAGGTGTGTACTTGTTCTTCACCATATTGGGCAGCCGTCTCACTTTTGTTAAGTCCCTGAAGTATGCCGTAATGTTTCTCATTCAACCTCCATGTCTTTTCGACGGGAATCCAGCTTTCATTCAGGCGGTCCAGAACGTAGTCCAGCGTTTTTATAGCACGTTTTAAGTAAGAAGTGCAGGCAATCTCAAAAGAAAATCCGGCTTCTCGTAATGTATCGCCTGCTTTGCAGGCTTCTACAACACCTTTTTCACTTAAATCAACATCTGTCCACCCGGTGAAGCGGTTTTCTTGGTTCCATAGGCTCTCACCATGACGTAATAATACTATTCTTTTCATGGACGACCTGTCTTTATGCAATGGTTATTGAAGAATCCAAATATACATCCTGTATGGTGTTCAATAGCTGGACCCCATCTTTCATTGGTTTTTGGAAGGCTTTCCGACCACTAATCAACCCCATACCGCCAGCACGTTTGTTCACTACTGCTGTAACAACAGCATCATGCAGGTCGGATTCTCCATGAGATTCACCACCCGAGTTGATTAGTCCGACGCGTCCCATATAGCCGTTAGCTACCTGATAACGGCAAAGGTCTATCGGGTGGTCAGTTGTCAGCTCTGTATACATGCGCTCATTTGTTTTTCCGAAGCCGATGGCTTTGAAGCCACCATTATTGGACGGAAGTTTTTGTTTTACGATGTCAGCCTTGATCGTTACTCCGATATGGTTGGCTTGGCCTGTCAGGTCGGCTGCAGCGTGATAGTCGGTTCCGTCTTTCTTAAAACCGCTGTTTCTCAAATAACACCATAAAATGGTAGCCATTCCCAGTTCATGAGCATATTCAAAAGCTTGCGATACTTCCACTATTTGGCGGCGACTTTGCTCCGAACCGAAATAAATAGTGGCTCCAACTGCTATGGCGCCCATATTCCATGCTTCTTTTATTGTACCGAACATTACTTGGTCATAGCTATTCGGATAAGTAAGCAGTTCGTTATGATTCAATTTGACGATGAATGGAATTTTATGGGCGTATTTCCGTGCTACGGCGCCTAATACGCCGAATGTAGATGCTACGGCATTACATCCTCCTTCAATAGCCAATTTTACGATGTTCTCCGGATCAAAATAAAGTGGATTGGGAGCGAAAGATGCCCCAGCAGAATGCTCTATACCCTGGTCTACAGGTAGGATGGATACATAGCCGGTATTCGCTAAACGTCCATGTCCATATAAAGTTTGCAAACTCTCCAATGTCCGAATGTTTCTGTCCGAATTTATCCATACCTTATCTACTATATCCGGACCCGGAATATGAATCAGTTGTTTATCTATTGTCTTGCATGTATGGTTTAGGTAGTATTCAGCCTGCCCACCTAATATATCTACTGTTTTGCTCATATCATTTATCTTTTAACTATTCAGGTTTATTATTTGCATCCATCCAATTTAGCATCTATGAAAAGGATACCACTATCTCCGGCTTTCTTTAACAGGTTTACAATATTCTGTACACCGGCTTCTTCCTCTACTTGTTCCCGGACAAATTTCCACAGAAAATCCTGTGTGGCATTATCCTTTTCTTCTGAAGCTAAGTATACCAATTCGTCAATCAACTTGGAGATATGCTTTTCATGTTCCAAGGCATGTTCAAAAACTTCCAAAGAATTTCCCCATCCTTGTGGAACTACATCCACTTTGTCTACTTTCGGTGTCGCCTCACGTTTAACCATATACTCGGCAATGGTGCACGCATGTCCCACTTCTTTTGCAGATTGTTTCCGCATCCAGTTGGCCATACCTGAAAAACCTTCTTTTTTTAGATAGAAAGACATAGACAGATACAAGTTGGCAGACCATAATTCTGCTGTGATTTGTTCATTCAAAGCATTTTGTAATTTCTCACTCATAATGATTTAAATTTTTAGAGTTAATAATAATTTAATATTCTCTCTTATCTTGAAACAAGCATAAACTTGTCCCAAAATGTCGATAAAACCGGGTTATCCTATTAATAAAATATTCATGATCTATTTTATTATTGTTTATTATGTTGCAAAAAGTAGACCATACAAGGTTATATAATCTTTAATATTATGAGATGTTAAATGGAGGGACATACTGTTAGAAATAAGGTAGTCTCCGCACATTTTCTTGGGCAAGAATACGTAATAATTCCAAAAGGGCCGTACTTAGATATATTCGGTCTGAATACAGCCTGTTGATGAAAGAATTAGAGGACGCATCCACGTTTCGGCATAGTATGAGGAGTATGGAGACTAGGCGGGACATATATCGTTCATGTTCAATCAATTCGTTTAAGGCACTTACTGGAGCTTGCCATTTTTGCACATCCCGTTTTATCTCATTAATTGCAACGCATCCTCCATTATGATATATCCAGCTCATCATTTGATAGACTTTGTTCATATTATCCTGAGCCTGGGTATTTAGCCAGGAGCTCAGTATCGGGAGTTGTTCACTTTCAAAATAAACCTGTAAAGACAGGTATAAGTTGGTTGACCATATTTCTGCGTTGATCAATTCATTCATGGTACTTTCTATTCGTTTATCTATCATTATTCTGAACATTAAGGTTACATAACTGATTGCGTACGTTTCTTGGTATATAAAAATTCCATTTCATAGAGGTAATCTATAAAAATGAAACTTTTAACGATAGTTTAATGATGCGACATTTTTACTGCATTGGATAAATTGTCGCATAAGGCGGAATAATAATGTCTATTTGTCACTTCCACGAGTGATAATCAATAAAATATCCAACAATTTTTCTATTCTTACAATATTATCATATATAGATTCCAAGGTCTTAGGATACAGATAAGACTTACAGTCCTGTATTTCCTTTGCCAAAGCGAGAACTTGTAACCAAAGGTCTTTTTCTGTATGGTGAGAGGAACCGCTATTATTGGCTATCATGGAGGAAGGTCTCAGAAAAATATGTTGGCATGTAATTTGTAAGATAGTGATTGTGTGTCTTGAAAAAAACAGGAATGGAAATAAACAGAATAAGAATTTCACTAAAGACAGTAACAAACGAAGAACAGAAACCGGTCGAGACAGTCGTCTTACTTTTAGAACAAGTTGCTTTCATAATGTTTATCTTCTAGTCAACTCTGTTCCCTGGAGCTGTGTTTATATATAAAGTTAAGCGTGGGAACTTTGGTATTACCGTTCAGAAGTATCCCCATACTCAACAACATATAATACACAAAGCCCCACGCCTATATA
>NZ_JAJKHN010000084.1:0-28218 GCF_020982715.1 Bacteroides sp. 1_1_30 | reverse complement strand
TATACCATTCTTTATGTTTAGATTATGCAAACTGACAGTGTGAATTTAACATATCCACAGGGTTTTCGGACTGACCCCCAATTTCGGTATGACCAACGAGTTACGAGGAGTAGAAAAGAAAAACGGAGAGAGTATTTCTACTTTCTCCGCTTCAGTACCCAGACCCGGGGTCGAACCGGGATGGAAGTGAATCCACTGGTGTTTGAGACCAGCGCGTCTACCGATTCCGCCATCTGGGCGCATACTTGATTTCTCAATTGCGGTGCAAAGATACGACATTATTTTGATTCCACAATAGTTTGGCAAAAAAAAGGAGAAAAAAATAATAAAACATATCTTAAACACTTCTCTATTCAGAGAATAAACCGTACATTAGCAGAAACTTTAAAATAGAGTCACTATCATGACAAACCAGGATAATTATTGCGTGATTATGGGTGGCGGCATTGGAAGCCGCTTCTGGCCGTTTAGCCGCAAAACATTGCCCAAACAATTCTTAGATTTCTTCGGAACGGGCCGTTCACTTTTACAACAGACTTTCGACCGGTTCCAAAAGGTTATCCCAACAGAAAATATTTTCATCGTTACCAATGCAATGTATGCGGACTTAGTGAAGGAACAATTGCCCGAAGTGAACGAAGAACAGATTCTGCTGGAACCCGCAAGACGAAATACCGCTCCGTGTATAGCATGGGCCGCTTACCACATCCGGGCACTGAACCCGAACGCCAATATCGTAGTCGCTCCTTCAGACCATTTAATTTTAAAAGAGGATGAGTTTCTTGCCGCTATCGAAAAAGGACTTGATTTTGTTTCACGCTCGGAAAAGCTACTGACATTAGGTATTAAACCCAATCGCCCGGAAACAGGGTACGGATATATACAAATAGACGAACCCGCAGGAGGAAACTTCTATAAAGTAAAAACATTCACTGAAAAACCGGAACTGGAATTAGCTAAAGTATTCGTAGAGAGCGGAGAATTTTATTGGAATTCCGGCCTATTTATGTGGAATGTAAATACAATCATCAAAGCAAGTGAAGATTTACTGCCTGAATTAGCTTCCAAACTGGCACCGGGAAAAGATATTTATGCCACCGACAAGGAGAAAGCATTCATCGAAGAAAACTTCCCAGCATGTCCTAATGTATCCATCGACTTCGGCATTATGGAGAAAGCGGATAATGTGTATGTATCATTAGGAGATTTTGGCTGGTCCGATCTTGGAACTTGGGGATCACTTTATGATTTATCGGAAAGAGACCCGGAAGGCAATGTTACGCTGAAGTGCCATTCACTTATATATAATAGTAAAGATAATATGGTAGTACTTCCGAAAGGCAAACTGGCCGTTATCGATGGACTGGAAGGATTTCTGATAGCCGAATCGGACAACGTTCTTTTGATTTGCCGCAAAGATGAAGAACATGCCATCCGTAAATATGTAAACGACGCCCAAATGCAACTGGGCGATGATTTCATTTAATAACACGCAACCTGACGCCGGAGACAAAACCGGATAAGAGCATACAAATAGTGAACGGTGAACAAACTGCATAATTGATTGCAGAGAGTTCACCGTTCACTGTTTATAATCGAAAAACTTTGTGTGTCTTTAAATAATCATGAGTCTCTAAATAATCTCTATACCCTGCTCTTTACAAAGTTGCAGTCCCAGATCTTTCAATCTGAACTTCTGAATCTTTCCACTACCCGTCATCGGGAATTCATTCACAAAGAAGATATATTTCGGAATCTTATAACGGGATATCTTATTTCTGCAGAAATCACGTACATCGGCTTCCTGCATTTGTACTCCTTCCTGCAAAATAATAAATGCTCCGACTGCCTCACCATACTTTTTAGAAGGAATACCAGCTACTTGAACATCTTTCACTCCATCAAGCTTATAAAGAAACTCTTCTATTTCGCGCGGATAAATATTCTCGCCACCACGAATAATCATATCTTTGATACGTCCGGTAATCCGGTAATTTCCATCTTCATCCTTAATACCCAAGTCGCCGGAATGCAAGAAGTTGTTTTCATCAAGCACTTCCGCCGTTGCTTCCGGATTCTTATAATATCCTTTCATGGTATTATAACCACGGTTACACATTTCACCTTGTACCCCAACCGGACATTCTTCACCTGTTTCAGGATCAATCACTTTCACCTCCGTAAATTCAAAATCATGTCCTACCGTATTACAACGTACATCGAACGGATCATCAATACGAGAAGCTGTCATACCCGGAGCAGTCTCCGTCAGTCCATATACACTAGTCACCTTCATATACATTTTCTCTTCTACCTGCTTCATCAGTTCGACAGGACACAGCGAACCGGCCATAATACCTGTACGAAGACAAGACATATCAAAGAGATCGAACATCGGATGATGCAACTCGGCGATAAACATAGTCGGCACACCATAAAGAGCCGTACAACGTTCTTTATGAATAGAGGCCAGCACAACCAACGGGTCGAAACGTTCTACCATCACTTGTGTACAACCATGAGTCAGACAGTTCATGGTAGCCAATACTACCCCAAAACAATGGAACAACGGAACGCAACAACAAAGTTTGTCATCTGCCGTGAACTTCATGTGTTCCCCCGTCAGAAATCCATTATTGGTGATATTATAATGTGTCAACATCACCCCTTTCGGGAAGCCGGTAGTGCCCGACGTATATTGCATATTTACTACATCGTGACAATCCACTTTGCTTTTTAGTTCGTTCAAACGGTCATCTTCCACATTATCTCCCAACAGCAGGATCTCCGCTGTATTATACATACCACGATGTTTTTCCTGACCTACATATACTACATTTCGCATATATGGAAAGCGTTCGCTCTTTAAATGTCCACGCTCACAAGTCTTCAATTCAGGAAGCATCGTGTATGTCATCTGCACAAAATCACTATCCTTCTCACCATTCACAATACAAAGCGTATGCATATCCGAGTTCTGACAAAGATATTCCAACTCCGATTGCTTGTAGTTCGTATTCACTGTAACATATACCGCACCAATCTTCGCGCAGGCATATAGCAATGTCAACCAATCGGGAACATTAGCCGCCCAGATACCCACATGAGTACCACGTTCCACCCCAATGGCAATAAGCCCTTTTGCCATATCATCCACACGACGGTTCAACTGACTCCAGGTAAAACGGAGATTTCGGTCGGAATATACGATATATTCCTTATCGGGAGTCTCTTCAGCCCAGTGTTCCAGCCACTGCCCCAAAGTACGATCAAATAATTGCATGTAATTATACTTAAGTCTTGGTTCCTACTATTTCATTAAATCGGTGTGTAAACTACTGCCAGGATTTTTGCAGCCTGTCCCTCATAAGCATGTACATGATGAGGAACAATGGAATCATAATAAATACTATCACCCTCTTCCAGCAGATAGGTGTTCTTGCCATAGCTGATTTCCATGATACCTTCCATAACCATGATAAACTCTTCTCCTTCATGAGAAGAAAGCACGAAGTCGGTATCTTGCGTCGGCATCACATCGATAATAAACGGTTCCATGTGACGGTCCGCCTTTGACTTGGACAACGAGTGATATTCCATGTGTTTGCGAGAGTGAATCGCATTATTGGAAAAACTGATCGCATCTTTGGTTTCTTTCTTACGGCATACGACCGGTCCGACTTCATCCTGATCATCAAGGAAAGTACCCAGACGTACTCCCAACACACGCGCAATCTTAATCAGCGGTGCGAGAGAAGGTATATCAATGTTATTCTCAATACGTTCAATCTGTTCGATAGCCAAACCTGAACGTTGCGCCAACTCTTCTATGCTTATTGATTTATCTTCGCGGAGGGCTTTAATTTTTTCGCCAACAATCTTACTTGTATCCATTTTGAAAGCATTTTAGTTATCAAAGGTGATAAATTATAATAATTAAGCTGCAAAAATAGCAAAATCTTTAGATGAACACAATTATAACCGAAGAAAATACGATTGTCAGGAAGAAAAAGAAGAAACTAAAAAAAAGCCGCTCCTCTATCATGAGGAACGGCTTTAAATCTTTTCGCGACAAGTAGATTACTTACGCAAACCGAGCTCTTTAACAATAGCACGATATCTTTCGATATCTCTTGCTTTCAGGTAGTCGAGTAAGCGACGACGCTTACCTACCAACATTGTTAACGCTCTTTCAGTACTATAATCTTTTCTGTTGAGCTTCATGTGCTCAGTCAGGTGAGAAATACGGTAGGAAAACAATGCCACTTGGGCCTCAGCTGAGCCGGTGTCAGTGTTAGACTTTCCGTACTTTCCGAAGATTTCTTGCTTTTTAGCAGCGTCTAAATACATAATTCTTAGAATTTTAATTGATAAATTATTCTTTTGAGCGTGCAAAGATAGGCATTATCTTTATATCACACAACGATTTACAAGAAAAAATTGCTATCATTGCGCATATTTCTAATCCTATTTTCGTACCTTTGCAGCCAAATAATAGGTATTATATGCAAAATATTCGAAACATTGCAATCATTGCCCATGTTGACCATGGGAAAACAACGCTGGTTGACAAGATGCTATTGGCCGGAAATTTATTCCGCAGCAACCAAAATAGTGGTGAACTTATCCTGGATAACAACGATTTGGAACGTGAACGTGGTATAACGATTCTCTCCAAAAACGTATCCATCAATTACAACGGTACAAAAATTAATATTATTGATACTCCGGGACACAGCGACTTCGGTGGTGAAGTAGAACGTGTATTGAATATGGCCGATGGCTGTATTCTGTTGGTAGATGCCTTCGAAGGTCCGATGCCACAGACTCGTTTCGTACTGCAAAAAGCGCTCGAAATCGGTTTGAAACCCATTGTGGTAGTTAATAAGGTAGATAAACCTAACTGCCGCCCGGAAGAAGTTTACGAGATGGTTTTCGACTTGATGTTCAGCTTGAACGCAACGGAAGATCAGTTGGACTTCCCCGTGATTTACGGTTCCGCCAAAAACAACTGGATGAGCACCGACTGGCAACAACAAACTGACAGCATCACTCCGCTACTGGATTGTATCGTCGAAAACATTCCGGCACCGCAACAGTTGGAAGGTACTCCCCAGATGTTGATTACTTCTCTGGATTATTCTTCTTATACCGGTCGTATTGCCGTAGGTCGCGTACATCGTGGTACATTAAAAGAAGGTATGAATATAACGCTTGTGAAACGTAACGGCGATATGTTCAAGAGCAAAATTAAAGAGCTCCATGTTTTCGAAGGTTTAGGCCGTGTGAAAACAAATGAGGTTTCTTCCGGTGACATCTGCGCGCTGGTAGGTATTGACGGATTCGAGATTGGAGATACAGTTTGTGATTTCGAAAGTCCGGAAGCACTGCCACCCATCGCAATTGACGAACCGACCATGAGTATGTTGTTTGCTATCAACGATTCTCCTTTCTTCGGTAAGGATGGTAAGTTTGTGACTTCACGCCACATCCACGACCGTCTGATGAAGGAACTCGACAAGAACCTGGCTCTCCGCGTAAGAAAGAGTGAAGAAGACGGTAAATGGATTGTTTCCGGCCGTGGTGTACTCCACCTTTCTGTATTGATTGAAACAATGCGTCGCGAAGGATATGAATTGCAGGTAGGTCAGCCACAGGTTATCTTCAGAGAAATCGACGGTGTGAAATGCGAACCGATTGAAGAGTTGACCATCAACGTACCGGAAGAATATTCCAGCAAGATTATTGATATGGTTACCCGCCGTAAAGGTGAAATGGTAAAGATGGAAAATACAGGCGAACGCATCAATCTTGAATTCAATATGCCTTCACGCGGTATCATCGGTCTGCGTACCAATGTACTGACGGCCTCTGCCGGTGAAGCCATTATGGCACACCGTTTCAAAGAATATCAGCCGCACAAAGGAGAAATTGAACGTCGTACCAATGGTTCTATGATTGCTATGGAAAGCGGAACAGCTTTTGCTTATGCCATCGACAAATTACAGGATCGCGGTAAGTTCTTTATTTTCCCGCAGGACGAAGTCTATGCAGGACAGGTAGTAGGCGAGCACTCTCACGACAACGACTTGGTTATCAACGTAACCAAATCGAAGAAGCTGACGAATATGCGCGCTTCCGGTTCGGATGACAAAGTACGTCTGATTCCGCCTATCCAGTTCTCACTTGAAGAAGCACTGGAATATATTAAGGAAGACGAATATGTAGAAGTTACTCCAAAGGCAATGCGTATGCGTAAAGTGATTTTGGACGAAATCGAACGTAAACGTGCCAACAAGAACTAACCATTCTTTCATTATATTATAATAGAAATCCCGGTGAAACGCTGTGTTTTACCGGGATTTTATTTTTTTCTGCAAGTATCACAAGCATTACTAATACAACAACAATCCTACCACACCCGCCAGACAAATCAACAGGATAGGGTGAAGATTCCATTTCCATGTAACCAAAAAGGCTGCCGCAAAAATACCGATACTTTTATAGTCCATAAAATTTTCTCTATTCATCATAAGCAATGCAGCCGAAGCAATCAAAGCAACCGACATAGGTAGCAGTCCGGACATAGCCGCCTTAATATACTTGTTATCCTTGCACTTCGCAAAGAAATAAGAAATGAGCAACACCAGAATAAAAGAAGGTAAACAAACCGCTACCGTAGCTAGCACCGCTCCCCACACGCTTTGCGTTACCGCATACCCTACATAAGTAGCACTATTGATACCAATCGGCCCCGGAGTCATTTGCGAAATCGCCACCACATCCGTAAACTGTTGGGGAGTCAGCCAATGATGAATATCCACTATCTCATGTTGAATAAGGGAAAGCATCGCATATCCACCTCCAAAACCGAACATACCTATTTTAAGATACACCCAAAGTAATTGCAAATATATCATACCTCTTTATTCATTATTTTTTCTTTCAACCACAATGTATATACCAATCCTCCCAGAATTCCTGCCAATACAATATAAATAGGAGACAGTCCAAACTGCCAAATCAAAAGAGTAGCTATGGCAGGAGCAACCAACTGAAGGTATTTCAGTTTCAGAGCTCTTACAGCAGAAATACAAGGAAACAAAATCAACGCTACCACGGCAGGACGTATTCCATTAAAGATGCGAATCATCACTTCATTATCTTGAAACCGTGCAAAAAACATGGCTATCAGCATCATAATAACAAAGGAGGGAAGAATCGTAGCCAAAGCACATACCAGGCTCCCGCCCACTTTATACAACTTATATCCTACAAAAATAGAAATATTCACAGCAAACACACCCGGTAGTGACTGCGTCAAGGCAAACATCTCCATGAACTCTTCCTTACTCATCCACTGTTTGGCAACGATCTCCCGTTCAATTAACGGAATCATGGCATAACCGCCACCAATAGTAAACATTCCAATCTTCGCAAACGTCACGAACAATTTCAAATACTCTAATACCATTCCTACTTTCTAATTTTCCGATATTTTCTATTTACTGTCTAATAAGTCCTTTAGTCACATCATATTCAACCCGATAGCTACGCCCCTTCACTGTTTTAAAAGAAAGAGTCTTATCAGCATACTTTATCACACAGTTTCCTCCCGCATTGGAATGAACCACAGCTTCTTTCAGCTGATTATTCTCCCAAACCATATCCACTTCAAAATTCCCCTTTGCACAGATACCACTGACAGCCCCACCCTTCCATGCATCCGGCAAAGCAGGCAGCAACTGAATAAAACCCATATGACTTTGAAGCAACATCTCGGTAATACCGGCTGTTCCGCCAAAGTTTCCGTCAATCTGGAAAGGCGAATGTGTATCCCACAAATTATCCAGCGTACCGTTCTTCAACAAATTGCCAAACAAGGTATAAGCATGATTACCATCATGCAAACGCGCCCATTGATTCAACTTCCAGCCCATGCTCCAACCGGTAGCCCCGTCACCACGATGCACCAGTACTACTTTAGCGGCTTTCGCCAGTTCGGGAGTGGTGACCGGAGAAACCGTATGCCCAGGATGCAGTCCGAACAAATGATTCACATGCCGATGCTCGTCTTTCGGATCATCAATATCTACCGACCATTCCATCAACTGACCATACCGCCCTATTTTATAAGGAACGAGATTGGCAAGCACATGCTCCCACTGCTTACGTTCTTTCTTATCTACGCCCAACACTTTGCTCGCCTCGATTGCATCCAGCAAAATCTCACGTACAACGGCATGCACAAAGGTAGCCCCCTGATCGATAGGGCCATGCTCCGGCGAAGTAGATGGAGCAGCCGTATATGTTCCATCCGGTTTATGCCACAAATAATCGACAGCAAAGTCCGCACTACTTTTTATCAACTCATAACCCGTTTCTTTCAGGAATGTAAGATCTCTTGTATAATCATAATATTCCCAGATATGAGTAGCCAACCAGGGACCTGCCATAGGATTGAAGTTCCACGACATATCCTGACTTTCCAACGGAGTGGTAAATCCGAATATATTGCCGGAAATAGATGCCGTCCATCCTCTGGCACCGAAATAAGATTTCGCGGTCTTTTCACCCGGTTTTACCAACGTGTGAATGAAATCGACCAATGGAAGCATACATTCATTCAGGTTGGTGGAGCAAGCCGGCCAATAATTCATCTGAATATTGATATTATTATGATAGTCCACACGCCACGGTCCATCGACATTATTATGCCAGATACCCTGCAAATTCGCCGGCATATTGCCCGGGCGGGAACTTGAAATCAACAGATAGCGGCCGAATTGAAAATATAATTCTTCCAGATCATAATCCGGCTGTCCTGCCCGGTAGTTCTTCAAGCGTTGGGGAGTCGGCATATTCTTTCCCTTGATTGCCGGATTCAGATTCAACTTAACCCGGTCGAACAAAGCAGCATAATCATTGTAATGCTGACTAAACAAAGCAGTATAGCCCTGTGACACTGCGTTATTCATCCATTCCTTGGTTGTTTCTTCCGGATTGACACCCACATACGTCTTCGGATCTTTAAAATCCGGATCAAAGTTAGGTTTATAATCAGTATCAGCCGTAATATAAAACACTACTTCATCCGCACCTTTCACCGCCAGTTTTCCATCTGCATTAGACAAGGTTCCGCCTTTTGTCTCCGCCTGAATACGAACGACGTATTTCATTCCGTTATTGTCCAGAGATGCGGAATACACCAGTCCTTTATTACCGTCAGAAGCCATATTCCCGGTAGACACCGGATTAGGCGCATAACTGAAAACCAAGTTTTGTTTACCCGGTTGATCCGCACTGAAACGCATCACCATCACATTGGCTGGATAAGAAATGAAATAATTGCGCTGATAAGCCACATGATCCTTTTTAAACTGAACAACTGCCATTGCAGAGTCCAAAGAAAGAATACGTTTATAGTCACTCATCCCTATAATATTCAATCCCGTTTCTACATAAAACTCTCCCATGGTAGTAAAACTGCCGAAACGGAAAGGTGTTTCTCCGTCAGCATCATAAGACACCTCACTGTTGAAGTTCTGACGTGTCAGCATTTCAGCCTTTTCCTGATTTCCTTCCGTAAATGCCTGACGTATTTCATCCAAAAGATGAGCCGACTGTTTATTGACATTCCAATAATAGTCCGCTCCTTTCGCCGTATTCGGGCCGCCACGCCAAAGCGTTTTTTCGTTAAAGGTAATACGTTCAGCTTCCACCGACCCCATGATATTCGCACCTAAACTACCATTCCCTATCGGTAATGATTGCGATTCCCAAGCGGGATCCGGATTATGACCTGCATTTCCTGCTGTTTCCGGTTTATCACCACCTTTCCACAGATCCGGTCTTCCCCCATACCACACGGCATACCCCTGCAAAGTATTGGGAGTATCAAACCAGATGGAAAGTCCTTTGGTATAATCAGTTTCACCCGCGTAAAGTCCGGTGACAAGAAACAAAGAGCAGATAAGAAAGAAATAGAGTTTCTTCATGGTTGTCGCATTATTATTCAAGATTATGCTCTTATATAGTCTGTACAAAAGTAAGTAAAATATGCCTTTAATAAAAATAAAATACTGTCTTAATGGACACAATAATAAGGTGAAACTATATCAAACCGGCCAGTAGTTTTTTCACGACCCAATATCCTACCCTAGCCTCCGAAATCCCCTGCAATAGCCGATGATGACAAACAAATGCATCGTCAATAATTTCCGCTTCCATATAATAAAAACAACAGGCAGGATCTTTTTCAAATGCTTTCGCATACTCCAGAATATGAGTTGATATAAGGAAATGGCAACATGAGAATCTTTTCAATAATTCATTGACTGCAAGAGAAGCCTCAAAAGCATCCTTAGCGTTAGTTCCGCGAAACATTTCATCCAAGACGACCAAACAACGTTTTCCTGTAAGCGCTTTTTGCATCACTTCTTTTATACGAAGTACCTCTGCCATGAAATGGCTTCGCCCGTCACGTAAAGAGTCCGGCAAGTTAATAGAAGTATAAATACCTTCGTAAAGAGGACAAACCATTGACTTCACCGGGACAGGCAGTCCGCAATGTGCCAGCCAGACAGCCAAAGTCAGTGCTTTTAAAGTGGTTGACTTTCCCGCCATGTTAGAACCCGTAAAAATACTGATATTTCCCCGGGACATCACCCAACTATTCTCCCGTACATTTTTCACAAAAGGATGAACTACACCCTCGACCGAAAAATCCATTGTTTCCACCACTTTCGGTGTACAACAGAAATTTTTCTCTTTCGCTACCCGATGAGCTGTCCGACAGACATCCAATAAATACAAAACTGATAATAACTCTTTCAAAGACAACAAACGGGTACAGCGAAATAGATAATCGTATTTATCTATCGTATAATTAGATAGCCGCCTTTCTTCGCCAGAAGTCTGTTCCAAGACTTCACCTAATTCACTTCCGGACAAAATATCATTCACCATACGGGCTGACTCCTTCATCAATTGTGGGGCATCCTCATCCAATTCTTTCGCCCATCTCTCCAAACAATGCAGCAAATGTATTACCAATTTCACTCCCCGACAAATAACATAACGGGTTGAATCATATCTCAACAGGCGATCTATGACAGTAGCACATGACAGTAAGACGTGTGCTTCCCTGATCTGGTCGCGATAAGCCAGATAATATTCAATAAAATCCAATTCTTCTTCATTCAAAAGAAGTTCAGGTAAAGCATCCCACGCAACAGCCTCCTGCCTTTTGCGGATCATATCCAAATCACTTAACGGATACATAATCCAGTTCATCATCAATGACTTTCCTTCTTTCGTCTCTGTTCTAGAAAACAAAGAGAAAAGAAACTGCTCATTGTTTGCAGTCTCCGTTATGCTTAAATCCGCATAGGTCTGTTTGTCTGTATCCAGATACGTCATAGCTGTCTTTAAAAGTAAATAGTCTCGTTTTGACAAATATAGGAAAAAAAACTAAGCAGACAGTATTCCTTTTCATAGAAAGACACAGTATAGCAATAAAAAAGGCGGTTCGAAATCGAACCGCCTTCCATATTATATCTGATTCTCCAATTAGAGTTTCGGACCAGCAGCAACCAAAGCCTTACCAGCTTCGTTACCAGTAAATTTAGCGAAGTTCTTGATGAAACGTCCAGCCAAATCTTTAGCTTTTTCTTCCCATTTGCAAGCACATTCGTAAGTGTCGCGTGGGTCAAGGATCTTCGGATCAACACCCGGAAGTTCTGTAGGAACAACAAAATCGAAGAAAGGAATAACCTTAGTAGGAGCTTTGTCGATAGAACCGTCAAGGATAGCGTCGATAATACCACGAGTATCTTTGATAGAGATACGTTTACCAGAACCATTCCATCCAGTGTTCACCAAGTATGCTTTAGCACCAGTCATCTCCATCTTCTTAACCAGTTCTTCTGCATATTTAGTCGGGTGCAATGACAAGAAAGCAGCACCGAAGCAAGCAGAGAATGTCGGAGTCGGTTCAGTGATACCACGTTCTGTACCAGCTAATTTAGCTGTAAATCCAGATAAGAAGTAGTATTGAGCCTGTTCCGGGTTCAGGATAGATACTGGAGGCAATACACCGAACGCATCAGCAGACAAGAAGATAACTTGTTTTGCGTGAGGACCTTTAGAAACCGGTTTAACGATGTTTTCGATGTGATAGATAGGATAAGAAACACGAGTGTTTTCAGTCACGCTCTTGTCAGTGAAATCAATCTTACCGTTAGCGTCAACAGTTACGTTTTCAAGTAAAGCGTCACGTTTGATAGCATTGTAGATATCCGGTTCACTATCTTTATCCAAGTTGATAACCTTAGCGTAGCAACCACCTTCGTAGTTGAATACACCTTCGTTATCCCATCCGTGTTCGTCATCACCGATCAATTTACGTTTCGGGTCAGTAGACAAAGTAGTCTTACCTGTACCAGACAATCCGAAGAAGATAGCAGAGCTAGTTCCTTCCATATCAGTGTTAGCAGAGCAGTGCATAGAAGCGATACCACGAAGCGGGTTCATGTAGTTCATGATAGAGAACATACCTTTCTTCATTTCACCACCGTACCAAGTATTCAGGATTACTTGTTCTTTAGTCTTCAGGTTGAATACTGTAGCAGTTTCAGAGTTCAAGCCCAGTTCTTTGTAGTTGTCAACTTTTGCTTTAGAAGCGTTGAAACATACGAAATCAGGTTCTCCGTAGTTAGCAAGTTCTTCAGCAGTCGGGCGAATGAACATGTTAGTTACGAAATGAGCCTGCCAAGCTACTTCCATGATGAAACGTACTTTCATACGAGTAGCTTCGTTAGCACCACAGAAAGTATCAACAACGAACAAACGTTTGCCGGAAAGTTGTTTTACAGCTTTAGCTTTCAAGTCAGCCCAAGCTTCTTCAGTACATGGTTTGTTATCGTTTTTATATTCTTCGGAAGTCCACCATACAGAATCAGCAGAAGCTTCATTCTTAACGAAGAATTTATCTTTAGGAGAACGACCGGTGTAGATACCTGTCATTACATTCACAGCGCCTAATTCAGTAACTTGACCTTTTTCAAAGCCTTCCAGACTCGGTTTTGTTTCCTCAGCGAACAAAACATCATAAGACGGATTGTGCAAAATCTCAGTCACACCTGTGATGCCGTACTTGCTTAAATCTAAATTTGCCATTTTCTTTGAATTAATTAAAATTGGTATTTTGTTTTCTATCTCTTTTCACCTTAACATGGGGAGCTTTGGATACCCCCTTGTAAATCCGGCTACAAAAGTAATACTTTCTTTGGAAAGGAAGAAGGTATTAGAGAAATTTTTCCCTAATTGAAACTCTTTTATAAATTCCTAACAATATCTGCAAACTGAATATTGCAATTTGAAAGATTATCGTTTACTTTGCAAGCCAGTATGTTATCAATACTATGAAAATGAGATTAAAATTTGATTAAAATATAATATGAAAGTAATTGATTTTGGCCAAACTAATTCGATTCTAAACCAGTACATATCCGAAATTAGAAATGTAGAAGTTCAGAACGACCGCCTGCGTTTCCGCCGTAACATCGAACGGATCGGAGAAATCATGGCTTATGAAATGAGTAAAGAGTTTAAATACTCGGTAAAGAACATCCAGACACCACTGGGAATCGCTCCGGTCAGTACACCGGACAACAATTTAGTAATCAGTACGATCCTGCGTGCTGGTCTGCCTTTCCATCAAGGTTTCCTTAGCTATTTCGACAGGGCGGAGAATGCGTTTGTTTCCGCTTATCGTAAATATAAAGATACGCTAAAATTCGATATACACATAGAATATATCGCTTCTCCCCGCATTGATGACAAAACGCTGATTATCACCGATCCTATGCTGGCAACTGGGGGGAGTATGGAACTTAGTTACCAGGCAATGCTGACGAAAGGACACCCTGCTGAAATTCATGTTGCTTCGATTATCGCCAGCCAAAAGGCTATCGATCATATAAAGAATGTATTTCCGAAAGACAAGACAACAATCTGGTGCGCAGCCATCGATCCCGAACTCAACGAACATTCTTACATTGTTCCGGGACTGGGCGATGCGGGCGATCTTGCCTACGGCGAAAAAGAATAAACGTTTAAAGATTCTTCCGATATTGCTGCGGTGAAACCCCAACCTGCTTCTTAAAGAACGTACCGAAATAAGAAGCATTGGGGAAGCCGAAGGCATTTGAAATCTCCTGAATATCTTTCTGCGTATTTTTAAGCAATGAGATGCTCTTACGAATGATAGCTTTGAATACAAGTTCCTGCACGGTATATCCGCAGATACTTTTAGAAACGGCAGAAAGATATTTAGGAGACAAGCACAATTTATCCGCATAAAACTCAACACCCCGTTCCTGCATATAATATTTTTCGATTAACTGGATCAAGTGAATAAAGACTTCATTTTTGCGTCCTCCCACTTCCCGCCCGTCATTGACAAGTTTGCGATTATAAATAGAACAAATCCTGTACGTCAATGCAAGTAGAAGTAATTTCTGCTCATAAAGTTTAAATGAATTTTCTTCCGACTGTAACACATTGTCCAATAAGGACATATACTTTACGATCTCTTCTTCCTCACCAGTAGACCAGACACAAGAAGGTTCTTCGGGAGTAAGGCGGGAATACATATACATGGAAACAACCAGATTCCCCATAATATCCCGGATCGGTTCTATCTGATAAATCAAAATCCGTACCTCCATGTCTTCCGACTCTTGCAAAACCTGAAACTCGCCGTCTTCGGGAATAAACAAACTTTCGCCTGCTCCTGCGAAATGCTTTTTCTGATTAAGCGAAAACTGGAAATTACCCTGGCGGCAAATAATCAGCCCCAGCCCTTTCATTTGGAAAGGTTTCTTCAGTGAGGGTGGAAAATTTACAAATATCCCTTCAGAGCTACATATATTTTTCCCACTTAATAAATCGCGATCAAACTGCAATAAACGATCTTGTCCGCTATCCATCATACCAATATATTAACAGATCATTATCAAAAACGACGCTAAGTTAGCAATTTTCGTTTAGGATAAGGAACAACGAGCACAAATATCATACAAATTAACCCACCATAAATTGTCCATCCCGCCATCTCTTTGAGTGCAGAGAGCGTGGCCTGCACCTGAATACGCCCTTTGGTAGATATAGCAGCCATGTTACGGGCTTCCGTCTCACTCTTTCCCTGATATTTCATACCTTGTACCGTACCAAGGAAGGAAGTGGAAGCATCCGGATTAAGCAAGTCCACATTTTGCGCATAACGGGTTATATAGTGTTGTTGCCGCTCCTGCAAAACATTTGTATAAATTGCTCCGCCGATACTCGGTCCCACAACCATACGCACAGTAAGCATAATACAGATCCAGGTGGAAAGATATTTAAAAGGCATACGTTGATTGGCATAAGCAGCCGTCAGCGCATACAGAATCATCATGCCTGTGGCACGGATGATAACTGCATATTTCAGACGCTCGTAAACTCCTGCCGTTTGTACCTCGAAATACATGAAAACAGCTGATAAAGACAGGAAGAAGAATCCCATCGCAAACAGATACTTAAAATGTAACCCTTTACCTCCCAACACCATAGCAATCACGGCACCAATAGCATAACCTACCATACACCAATTACCTAATGAAGCATTTTGCAGATTATCGAGATGCATCCCCACTCCTGCAAACACATTGACAAACATAGCACTGGAGTTTATCACCATCAATAATAAGTAAAGTAATGCTCCCATACGTATAGTACGCAGTTTGAACGCATCCAGCAAAACATAAGGCGACCGGCGCGTTACATCCATATATAGAAAAATTCCCGCAAACAGAATACTTACAGCTGTCGCCCAACGAATAGATTCGTCATCATACCAGTCGAGTACTTTTCCATAAACCAGCACATACGTGAGACAAGTCAGCGAGATGCAAAATGCAGTGACATTGCCGAACTTACGGAAATTAATAGGAAACCTTCCGGGAAACTTATAATTCGGCATGGTAATAAACAAGAGCAAAATAGAGATCAGGAGAATCCCCATCATAAAGTAATACACATATTTCCACTCATATTCAAAGGACAGCCAAGCCGTCAATGCTGTGCCCGACTGTCCTAGAATCATAAAAAACAGATAAACAGCCGGCTGACTCACACATCTTTCAATGTCCAATTTATTCCAACCGACAGTATCTTTCGGCTCCAACCCCGGAGTAATATTGCGGGTAGCTTCCATTCCACCCGCATACCAAATGAGTGTGAACAGATTGACCATCATCAGTACCATACGCAAGAAACCTGTCAGAAGACTACAAAGCGCCAACAGAAAAACGCTGTCTGTCTTTGCACAGATATAACTGAATATATACATGAACGCAAACCCGACAATACACATCATCTTCTCCCGCCGCACACACACCAACTGATATAGGAAAGGAGCAAAGGCTGCCATACCAATAGAAGTAACAAAGTTGGCAAACTGGATATGCTCGGATATAATGCCAAGCCCGCTCATCATTTCGGTGCTATTCACCGAATAAACCCCGCCTACCGTAAGAATCGGCAGAAAGAAAAATAACAGAATGATAATACCCAACGGTTTGGGCATCCAGCTATAGAAAGGATAATTTTTAGGATAAGAGGGCATTAATCTTTGATTTATGAATTATGATTTATGAATTATAGGTGCGCGGTGGTTAGAGTTTGGCTTTCACTACTACCATCATGCCTGCTGCTAATCGTTCGTTGTCTTCTTTTGATAAATCGGTAAAGTCGATGCGTACGGGGATGCGCTGTTGGATCTTCACAAAGTTGCCTGCGGAGTTATCGGTCGGCACTAATGAATATTTGGAGCCGGTAGCTCCTGATATAGAGGTGACTTTGCCTTTAAACTCTTTATCGCTAATGGCATCTACTGTGACAAATACTTCCTGTCCGATATGCAGGTTCTCGATTTGTGTCTCCTTATAATTGGCAACGATCCATTTCTGGGTATCAGGAAGAATATAGGTGATGGTCTGCCCTGCCGAAATAAACTGTCCTTCCTCTAATGAGCGACGGCCGAGTTTTCCGTCACAAGGAGCTATTACAACCGTATAGGAAAGATTCAACCGGGCCATTTCGAGCGCAGCTGTTGCTCTTTGAATAGCCGCTTCGGTATTCATGCGACGGTAGGACACTTCATCTACACCGGAAAGAGCTGCTTTTTTCTGCCTTTTCGTAGCTTCCAGCTTCTTACGCGTAGCTTCATAATCAGTGACAATCTGTTCAAGTTGGATAGGAGTAGCCGCATTTCGTTTCACGAGGTTCTCATATCGTTTCCGGTCTTTTTCCAGTTTCGCCAACCGTACTTCAATCTCGGCAATAGACGCATCGTAAACAGATGCTGTTGTCTGCGTGGTATTGAGTGTAGCATTGATGACGGTCGCACCGGCTTGCGCATCTTTCAAGGCAGCTTCAGCCTCCATTACGCGAATTTTATATTCACGATCATCCAGTACCAGCAAAGTATCTCCTTTATGTACCTCCTGATGTTCTGTAAAGTAGATTTTGTCAATGTAACCTGAAGCACGTAGATTGATAGGAGACACATATTGTTCTATTTGTGCATCGTTACTAGTCTCCGTCTGGCTATAATTCAAAAAAAGGCAGATCACTTCAATCACTCCCCAAACAATAATAGCCACTCCGAGAAGGCTGATAGCAATCTGCCAGCGACGAAGTTTCTTCATTTTTTTTGCTTTCTCCTGATGAGTAGCGGAAGGAAGGTTATTTTCCATTGTTTCCATATTTATGATTGTTATTTGCGTATTATTTGACTAATGATTCTATTTGTCCGGTTAGTTTAAGCAGCATCAGGTTAGTCACCCGATAGTTATAATGTGCGCTGATATAGTTGTTTTGAGCTTCGCTCATCTGCATTTCATCTTGCAGCACTTCCGTCATAGAAGCAATGCCTTCCCGGTAACGGTCGGAAGTGACTGCGTACACATCTTCGGCAAGCAAGTAGTTATCCTTCTGTTTCTTAAAGTTACGCTGATTGTTCATCAGGTCGTTCACAGCATTCAGATATTGAGTTTGCAGATTCTTCCGGGCATCTTCCCATGCCAGCCTTTTGTTCTCTATATCGATCATCGCCTTCTTTATTTTATAGGTTTTATCCAGTCCGTCGAAAATCGGAATACGCAAGGTTAGCCCCACTCCATAGGAACGAAACCATTGATTGGACGGACCGGAGTGGAACCAATGATAACCTTTATCCGTATATGCGGCATATCGCCAGCTGCCTGTCAGACTAAGAGAAGGGATATATCCATTAGTAATGATCTTCTTTTGTCGTTCCGCCAGTTGCACTTGCGATTGTGAGAGTTGAAGTTCATAGATATTTTCCGACAAGCCGGTCAGGGCTACCGTAGTAATGCTATCGGTATTTACCGGTGTCAGCGCGATTTCCTTTTCAGCCGGATAATCCATAATGTATTTCAGCATATTCAATTGCTGTTTCATCATTGCTTGTGCATTGTCATATTGCACCTTCAGATTTTCCAAATTGATATTGACTCTTTTCAGATCGACTTCCATAGACATTCCATTATCGAAGAAAGCCTGTGTAATATCTCTCAATTCTTCCAGACGGATGATATTTGCTTTTATCAGCATGATTTGTTCGGCCGTGACCTGTCCGAGATAATACATCTTACTGATTTGAAGAATAACATCTTCCCTAGCTTTTCCATAAGACAGACGACTGATTTCTTCCATCACTTTAGCTATGGACATAGAAGTATAAAGAGTCTGATTGAAAAGCGGCATCTGCATTTCCAGTCCTGCATTAGCAGAATGTTGCAATGTTTTCGTTATATTATAGGGAACTCCGTAAGATGAACCGTCTGTGACTGACACCGGAGGATCAAAATTATTATTATAACCGGCTATCGCATTAATTTGCGGCAGCAGCTTCGAACGGTTTTCAGATACGCCATATTTACTTTTTTGTATTTCTTTACGTTTCCCTTCTAACGACAAGTTATTGTCAATACCAATGCGGAGACAATCCTCTAATGTCAGAATCTCTACCTCCTGTGTGTTCCCACGTAACACGAACAAGAAAAAAAAGGAAAAAATGAATAGTAGTCTTTTCATAACATAATGCTCTATTATTGGCTACAAATTTAGTAGCTTACAGCATAATAAGACTATCCACAAACTATTTGTTTATATTCATATTTTCCTTTTTCAATGAACAAACAATAAACAACTACTCTCAAAGACATTACACTTAATATGTTTCTATGGACAGCGTTTGTTTTTTCATATTTTTTTAGTGAATGTAAAATAAGGGCGGCGCTCTTTGTGAGGAGGAGTGCCGCCCTTATTTTATAACCTTACCATACATTATGAAGGTTAATGACTATTACATTTCGCTTAAGACTTCTTCGCAATCTTGTTCCGCTGCGTCCACGCAAGGACCATAACTCCGATCAGCAACAAAGCCAATGCTGCATAAGCAATACTTTCTGTAACCTGTATGCTTTGTGGATCAAACCACATTTCGATGGTATGTTCTCCTGCCGGTACATTTATCGCACGCAAGATATAATCTGCACGGGCAATATCGACGGGCTGACCGTCAATAGTCGCCTGCCATCCCGGATAATATATTTCGGAGAAGACAACAACTCCGTCTTTAGGAGTGGAAGCCTTGTAAACCAGACGATTCGGTTCGTAGCTAGTCAACTGGATGGTAGATAGAGAATCTTTATATCCTTCTGTCACACCTTTCAATTGTTCTTTAAACTTCACATCCACTACGGCTGTTTCTGTTGGAAGAATATCATTCAAAGCATCGATTTCTTCATTTGCATTATTTACATACTGCACCTTGTCTACGAACCATGCATTGCCGTATGCATAAGGATTTACCACAGGAACAGCCTGCCCTTGCTCTCCGGCAGGGAAAATGAAGTACTTTGTATTCAGCATATTCAGTACACGGAATTTGGAAGCGTCTACACTGTCCATCTGTCCGCCGGCAGTAGCCACCGCCTGATAGGTTTCCTGCATTTCGGGCACGATATGATGATCGATCATTTCCTGATAGCGACGGAGCTTCGCTGCATGATAGCCACCGACACTTTTATGCCAGTATGCTGTATTGTTTTCATTAAACGTATTACCGGGAAAGCCTATAAAGTTCAACACACGATAATTTAAAGTAGTATCCTGAAGAATCATCTCATCCGCCTGTGTTTTAACAAACGCTTCCGTCTGTTTGGATTTCGGCACAAACTGTTCGTCATTCAAATAGCGTTTATTGACGCTCCACATATCTATCAAACATAAAAGCGCAATACCAGCCAATGTGAAAGAAGCTTTCAACTTCCGCTGTTGATATAAGAATAAAAACAGGCAACCAATCATTATAATAAAGAAACTACGCCATGCGTCCGAAGCAATAATAGCTTCACGCATTTCAGTCAGGTTTGCCACAAACGGAGCCAAATGTTCGGCTGGAAGTGCTTGTTTCAAAGCAGCCATCTCTTGTGTCGTAATAAAACCGGAGAAGAAAGCACCCGGAGCAACAGCTAAAATCAACGCAACACCAGCAGTCAGTACCAAAGTGGCAATCACCCCTCCACGGTTCTCTTTCAACTTCAGCGTATCCGGTTTGCTCAAAATCTCTTTCAAAGCAAAAATCGCCAACAAAGGAATGGTAAATTCAGCAATCACCAGAATGGAAGATACAGCACGGAACTTATTGTACATCGGGACGTAATCGATAAAGAAGTCCGTCAGTCCCATGAAATTCTTTCCCCATGAAAGCAGAATCGAGAAGATAGTAGCTCCTAGCAATGCCCATTTCAGAGGACCTTTCACTATGAAACAACCCAATACGAACAGGAACATCACAAATGCCCCAACATATACAGGACCGGCTGTCCACGGTTGCTCACCGAAATATTGCGGCAACTGCGAATAAATGCCGCTATACATTGGATTGGCCTTTGCCATAGCAACTTCGCTTTGCGACATCGTAGACCCTGATCCTCCTCCTTTTACGTTCGGAACCAGCAACGTCAATGTCTCGCCAATACCATAACTCCAGTTGGTTATGTAGTCACGGTCCAACCCGCTACTTGTCTGGCTGGCCACAGCGCCCTCCTGCTTCAATTCGCTCTTGCCGCGCATCGTCTCCTTACTATATTCATAAGTATGATACAGATTGGAGATATTGATACAAACTCCTACCACGGCAGCCAATGCCAAAATTGCACTGGCCTTGAAGAAATGGGGCAGTTCTTTCTTTTTATAAGCATCTTCAAAGTACGCTCCCACAAAAAACAGGATCACAAACATGAAATAATAGCTCATCTGAATGTGATTCGACTGAATCTGAAGGGCGATGAACAGCGCTGTAATAATTCCACCCAACAAGTATTTCTTCCGGTAAGCCAGAACGACACCCGCAATCGTAGGTGGGATATAAGCCAACGTCACAAACTTCCAAATGTGCCCTGCCGGTATCAGAATGAAGAAATAGGAAGAAAAAGCCCATATCACTCCGCCCAATCCTGCCAGCCAAGCCGATATTCCGAAAGCCCGCAAAAGAATATAGAATCCGAGCATCATAATAAAAGTCAGCACTACATAATCCGGGAGAAAGAGGCGATAAACCTTCTCCACCCCTTTCAGGGACGTTGTCGAGTCGTAACTCGGAGACATCTGATAGGTAGGCATACCTCCAAAAATCGAATTCGTCCAGCGCGTACGTTCTCCGGTACGTTCGAGATACTCTTTCGATTCTTGTCCCGCGCCGACTCCGGCAGCCGTGTCATGCTGAAACAAGATACGACCTTCAATATCAGCCGGAAAAAAATAGGCGAAAGAAAGAATGATAAAAGCCAGAATGGCTATTAAGTCGGGAAGAAACTTTTTCATTTACAATGACACGATTTACTATTTACGATTGAAGTTTGAATATAAAATAAATTACGATCTGACAATCCAATATTTACAATTGATAACGGTAGAATACCGTTCTCCCACATTTATCAATCGTAAATAGTAAATCGTCAAATCGTAAATCTAATTAGTATCTATAATGATCTGCTTTATAAGGTCCGTCCACTGACACACCAATATAGGCAGCCTGTTCAGGAGTCAACTTAGTCAATTTCACGCCGATCTTTTCAAGATGCAGGCGGGCAACTTCTTCGTCCAGATGCTTCGGCAAGCGATATACATTGATATCATATTTCTTGTTGAACAGTTCTATCTGCGCCAATGTCTGATTAGTAAATGAATTACTCATCACAAATGACGGATGACCGGTTGCACATCCCAGATTTACCAAACGACCGTCAGCAAGCAGAATGATGCTGTGACCATCCGGGAAATAATAACGGTCTACTTGTGGTTTGATGTTCACACATTTGATACCCGGATAATGTTTCAAGGCATCTACCTGAATTTCATTATCGAAATGACCGATGTTGCAAACGATAGACTGATCTTTCATTTTCTCCATGTGGTCGATACGGATAATATCGATATTACCTGTAGTAGTCACAAAAATATTGCCTTCCATGCAAGCTTCTTCCATAGTCACCACTTCAAAGCCTTCCATGGCAGCCTGCAATGCACAGATCGGATCTACTTCCGTCACGAGTACCCGCGCTCCGTAAGAACGCATAGAATGAGAACAGCCTTTACCCACATCACCATAACCACATACTACCACCACTTTTCCGGCAATCATCACATCCGTTGCACGCTTGATACCGTCAGCCAGCGATTCGCGGCAGCCATACAGGTTGTCAAACTTAGATTTTGTGACCGAATCATTCACATTGAATGCCGGGAACAACAGTTTGCCTTCTTCCTGCATCTGATACAAACGGTGTACGCCTGTCGTAGTTTCTTCAGACACGCCACGCATTTCTTCCGCTACACGATGCCAGCGAGTACTGTCTTCAGCCAATACTTTCTTCAAGATTGCATTCAGTTCTATTTCGTCCTCTGCATGTACTTCTTTATCCAATACGGCAGCATTATTCTCTGCATCATAACCTACGTGAATCATCATCGTAGCGTCACCGCCATCATCTACAATCACATTCGGTCCTTTACCACCTGCAAAGCTCAATGCTTGCAATGTACACCACCAATAATCAGCAAGAGTCTCCCCCTTCCATGCAAACACAGGCACACCCGTAGCAGCAATTGCAGCCGCCGCATGATCCTGCGTTGAATATATATTACAAGAGCACCAACGTACTTCAGCTCCTAAAGCCACTAACGTTTCAATCAGCACAGCCGTCTGAATGGTCATGTGCAACGATCCCATAATGCGGGCACCTTTTAACGGTTTGGATTCTCCATACTTTTCGCGAAGAGCCATCAGGCCGGGCATTTCTTTTTCTGCCAAATCGATTTCCTTGCGTCCGAAATCAGCAAGCGTAATATCTGCCACCTTATAGGGCAGAGTAGAGAATAATTCTGTAGACATATTGTAAATCATTTATATATAATGAATGCAAAGATAGAACATTCTGATTAGTAGGGCAAAAGCTATCCGTTTTTTTTATATTATAATAACTTGGGAGACAATCCGCGTCTCGGAATATTGTCTTATATTTGCAACAGATAAAACAAATTCTACAATATTCTAATGAATAACAATAAATCTTCTATGAGACATTACGAGGGCAAAACGAAGGAGGAACTTTTAAAAATAATCGAACAATTAGAAGAGAAGATAGATTTTCTTTCCTCCCATCTTTCGCCTCCTTCCCAAGAGCGTTTTCGCGATAAATACAGCACCCGGATATTGGATGCCCTCCCCGATATGCTCACCGTCTTCGACCATGATGCCAATATTATAGAGCTTGCTTCTTCGCCGGCAACCAACCACGTAGAAGGTATCAATGCCAGTAATATCACCACCACTAACGTAAAAGATATTCTGCCGGAAGAAGCTTATGAGAGTGTCCGCAAGAATATGGATAAAGTGATCCTCACGGGAGAAAGTTCCACAGCCAGACATGACCTGATGTTGGACGGTGTTTTACATCACTACGAAAACCGCATCTTTCCGTTGGATAATAAATATCTGTTGTGTATGTGCCGTGATATATCCCAACAATGGGAAGCAGAACAGACGAACGCGCAACAACAGAAAGAGTTGAAGGCCGCCAGAGTCAAGGCAGAAGAGTCGGATCGGCTGAAATCTGCTTTTCTTGCAAACATGAGCCATGAAATACGCACTCCGCTCAATGCGATTGTCGGATTCTCCAAACTAATCACTTTCGCAACATCTACGGAAGAGAAGAATCAATATGCGGAAATCATCGAACGAAATTCGGAAATGTTACTGAATCTATTCAACGATATTCTGGATCTGTCCTCACTGGAGGCCGACTCTTTAAAATTCAACATCCGTCCGATCAAGTTAACAGATATCTGTCTGCAACTGAAGCAACAGTTTTGCCATAAGACGCAAAACGGAGTCAAACTTATTTTAGATGATGTAGATGCGGACATGTATGCCTCCGGTGACTGGAATCGTATTATACAAATTATAAGTAACTTACTTAGTAACGCCACAAAGTTTACCCCCAAAGGAGAAATCCATTTCGGGTATCGGGAAAAAGAGGATTTTGTAGAGTTCTACGTGAAAGATAGCGGCATCGGTATTCCGGCAGAAAGAGTTGCCACTATTTTCCGCCGCTTTGGAAAGGTCAACGATTTTGTTCAGGGAACCGGATTGGGGCTGACTCTTTGCAGAATGTTAGTAGAAAAAATGGGAGGACGTATCTGGCTGCGCTCCCAGGAGGGGCAGGGAAGCAGGTTCTATTTCACTCTCCCTTTGATTCGCCAATAAATGTGTCAGTCGAGGTTACAAATACCTGTATCCGAGGATGACACTTATATGACTATTTACAATTAGATACAGAAAACGCGGCCTGTCGATGACAAAGCCGCGTTTTCTGTATTATCTATATTTGAAAAATATTTCTTTATTTCTTAGCAACCGGGGCACTAAGCATTTCTTTGTATTTCACCGGATCATTCAGTATTTTCATCGCTTCCTTCAAACCGTCATCATCCTTCAACTGCTGGATGATATTACCCCGTTGATAATAGTAACGTTTGATAATTTCAGTAGCAATCATTTTCTTTATGTCGGTAGAGAAATAATCCAAGTCACGGTCGAGATTATGGTTCAACTTCTTCTCTAGCACTTTGAATTCCTCTGAAGCGTCATCCATATATCCTTCAAACTCGGCAGCTTCTTTCAACGTTTTCAGAATCTTCTCACTCTGTTGGTCATACTTGAAGTCGGCTTTCTTCACCAATGCTTTAAAATCATTATAATCAGCATCTGTCACCTCAAACTTCTCCGGAGCAACGATAGTGGGATGTTTCAAACAATACTGCGTTGCATAATCGAAGATTAGATTATCACGTACCAAATAGAAAAGGATATTCGGTAATTTCTCTTGTTTGATCGTAATATCCGGCATTACACCACCTCCATCACGGACTTCACGTCCGGCAGCCGTATAGAATACCTTAGTTAAACTGTCGGGAATAGTGCCGACACTTCCGTCTTCATTGCGATGTTTGTAATCAATAGCCTGCACGCAACGGCCGCTCGGAATATAATATTTGGAGGTAGTCACTTTCATCGTTCCGCCATAAGGCAAAGAACGGGGAACCTGTACCAGCCCTTTTCCAAAAGTACGGTTACCAACGATCACAGCACGGTCGAGATCCTGCAAAGAACCTGATAAGATTTCAGAAGCAGAAGCCGTTCCGCTATTTACCAGTACGGCAATCGGAATATCCAAATCCAACGGTTCGCGCAACGTTTTATAAGTGTTACTGGCCTGTTTGATTTTTCCTTTGGTCGTCACAATCACTTTTCCACGCGGCAAGAAATAATTCGCAATTTCTACTGCTTCATCCAACAGTCCGCCGCCATTACTACGAAGGTCTATCACCAATGAAGTAGCTCCCTGTTTCTTCAAATCCAGAAACGCTTTCTTAAATTCTTTGGAAGGATTGCCGGAAAAAGTACTAAGGCCGATGTAACCTATATTGTTATCCAATACGGCAGTATAAGGTATTGCCGGATTCTGAATAGACTCACGCACAATTGTGAACTCCATCGGCGTACGTCCGCCTTTCACATTCGGACGCTCAATCTTCAACTTAAAACTGGTCCCTGCCTGCCCACGCAACATCTGGCTGACTTCCGCATTATTCTTACCGGCAAGGTCTTTTCCGTCAATCTCCATCAGGATATCTCCCGCTTTCAGTCCGGCTTTTGCAGCAGGTGTTCCCTCAAAAGGTTCAGAAATCATCGAACGCTTTAGTTTCGTATTATAAGCAATGTAAGAACCTATACCACCGAATGATCCTTTAATCATCTGTTCCAACTCACTCTGATCTTCTTCCGGATAATATTCCGTATAAGGGTCCAAGGTGTAAAGCATATTATCGATCCCTTCCCGAATCGTTTTATTCGGATCGATGGTATCTACATAGAACATATCCAGTTCTTTCACAATCGCGTTAAATATATCCAGATTCTTTGCAATCTGGAAATTACGGTCGTCTCCGCTCTTGAAACTAAAGAAAGCAACTGTGGCTATCACCGCTACTGCAACAATAGCTATTCGCCTGTTCAGCAATTTTTTCATACCTCTTTTTAATCTAAATGAGTCGTAAAAGTAGCTTAATCCTTTGTTATTCTGCCAGAATCCTGTTAATATTTAACTTAATTTCATCCCAGCGTTCCTGTGGCATCGTTGTTCCGATTACCTGAATAACATTTCCCGAGAGAATAGAACCTATTTTTGCACATTTATCCAACGAGTATCCACAGGTCAATCCATATAAGAATCCGGAAGCGAAATAGTCACCAGCACCGGTAGTATCCACCACTTTCTGAACCGGAATGGCCGAAACCTTTATTTCCTCTGTTCCTTTGCGGATATAAGAACCGCTTGCTCCGACTTTTACAATAGCAATACTGCATTTCTTGGCAATCACTCCCAAAGCTTCCTCCGGCTTCTTGCCGGTAAAGGCTTTCGCTTCTTCTTCGTTTGCAAAGACGATGTCGACATATTTGTTTATTAATAAAGAGAAGAACTCCAGATCATTGGCCACAATATTATAACTAGCCATATCCAGACAAATCTGCAAACCTGCTTCCTTAGCCAGTTCAATGGCATGAAGAATCATTTCATGATCCTGAACGAGGTAGCCTTCTATAAATAGGTACGCGTAACCTTTAAACATATCCAGCGTCAGTTCTTCCGCTCTCAAAGAAGCGGCTGCTCCCAGATAGGTTCCGAAAGTGCGCTCTCCATCCGGTGAAATAAAAGTGGATGCCACACCGGAAGGTAGTCGGTCCGAGTTCAATAATTTGTCTTCAATCTTATTTTTCTGCAGATTTTCACGAAAAAATTCTCCATAATTATCATTTCCCACTTTTCCGATAAACCCTGTTCCGGCACCCAAACAAGCCAGTCCAAGGATGGCATTTCCTGCCGATCCGCCTGTTGCCAAGTGGGTTTTCATCTGTGAAAATTTTATGTTAATCTGCTGTAACTTAGCGTCATCGATGAGCTGCATGCTTCCTTTGGGTAAACCCATTTCATCCAAAAGAGTATCATCCTTCAGGGTTGCGAGTACGTCTACCAGGGCGTTGCCCAATCCTATTATTTTGTCCATTCCTAATATTTTTTTTGCAAAGATATTGCATATTTCAAAAAAAACTAGTACTTTTGCATCGCAATTGAGAAAAACATTCTTCCTTAGCTCAGTCGGTTAGAGCATCTGACTGTTAATCAGAGGGTCCTTGGTTCAAGTCCAAGAGGAAGAGCAAAGTTGAAAATCTTGATTGCAAACATTCTTCCTTAGCTCAGTCGGTTAGAGCATCTGACTGTTAATCAGAGGGTCCTTGGTTCAAGTCCAAGAGGAAGAGCGAAAAAAGAGGTAAATCAGAAGATTTATCTCTTTCTTATTTTTCGGATCCAATGTTTTTCGGATCATAACGGAAACAGTGGGCTCAGTCTGAAACCTTGGGGGATTGCGTTAAAATTCTTATTTTTGCATCATGAAAACATCCTCTTCCCAAACGATTGATCCTGTTGCTTCTTTAAGCTTGTTCTTGCCTTCAGGAAT
>NZ_JAJKHN010000083.1:0-28773 GCF_020982715.1 Bacteroides sp. 1_1_30 | reverse complement strand
TGACGATAGGATTATATCGAACCCAATCCTAACTTCTTGCTAAAGAAGTATTTATTAAGCGACCATTCTGGGCGCACTAGCGTAGATTTGCGTCGTCTTGATGCTGGTATGTCCCAACATTTTTGACACAGTTTCAATCGGTATGCCGTGAGACAGGGTGATAGTGGTGGCAAAAGTGTGCCTCGCCATGTGAAAAGTGATATTTTTCTCTACTCCCGCTTCCTTGGCCACTTTTTTCAGGTATCGGTTTGCCACCTGGTTGGGCGGTACCGGGAATACATGATTAGTCCGTTTTCCTTCGTGGTATGCTTCGTACCTCTTTAATATATAGACAGCAGGCTGCAATAAAGGCAGCATGGCGTGTATGTCCGTTTTCTGACGATAGTAGTTCAGCCACAAGCTTTTGTCGATACCGACATTTATATTTTCATTGGTCAGGTTGCTGATGTCGACAAATGACAGTCCGGTGTAGACAGCAAATACGAACACGTCCCTCACGATGGAGAGGTTGGCGGGCAAAGGGACTTCCTCGATGCTCTTCAGTTCCTTTTCGGACAGGAATCCTCTTTCTACTTTCGTTTTCTTGGCGTTGAGCAGGCAGACAGGGTTCCGGCTTATCCATTCGTTTTGCAGGGCGACATTCATCACCTTTTTGAAACGCTGGATATGCTTCAATGCACCATTGACAGCGCATACGGTCTCCCCTTCCCTCTTATAGCCTTGCAGATAGGCGTAAAACTCATAAACGAAAGCTTTGTCAATGGCGGTCAAGTCATAGTCAGAGACATGGTATTTGATACGTATAAAGTTGAGCAGGTGTTTCTTCGTTACGTGATAGCCGACAAATGTACTGGCACGGAGATTTTTCTTCTCCATGATTTCATGGTAATCAAACAGTGTGCTGATGGTAGAGAACTCATTATCCTGTGTCTGAAACATGAGTTTGAAGTTCTCAATG
Organism: Bacteroides sp. 1_1_30; assembly: GCF_020982715.1. Lineage (NCBI taxonomy): Bacteria > Pseudomonadati > Bacteroidota > Bacteroidia > Bacteroidales > Bacteroidaceae > Bacteroides > Bacteroides sp. 1_1_30. The sequence goes on along the minus strand of NZ_JAJKHN010000083.1, from coordinate 27,815 downwards.
TTGAGAGGGTAGTTTTTCTGTCTAATTTTGGTAACGGTATCTTCGATCGTGATTTTCAAATCTTCGATATACCAGTTGGCTTCTTTGTCATTGGCGGTCTTACCAAGTGACTTTTGCGCAACTGCCGACCATGATTCAGACCGTAGGTATAGTTTCGTGGGAATTTCGTATCTTTGTCCCGAAATCGTAACCCGACATGAAAGAGGTGACAGTTTTTCATTCGTTCTTCCTTTCCTTATCCAGAAAAGAACATTGAAAGTTTGCTTTTTTTGGCTCATCGTTATTTTTTTTGAGAACCACTCAAAAAAATATCAAAAAAGAGCATTCGTGTCACCGAATTAGCCACCGAATTAGCGTCAACTTTTTTCGGATGGTATTTGTCAAAGCACAAAAAAACCCGCTAAAATTGCATTTTTAGCGGGTTTTTGTCAGTAAAAAGCTGGTGTTTTGTTGGGCTACCTGGATTCGAACCAGGAATGACAGGACCAGAATCTGTAGTGTTACCATTACACCATAGCCCAATGATTTTCGTTTGCGGGTGCAAAGATACAAATATTTTGGGAATTCAAAACAAATCCGATATTTTTTTTGCAAAAATGTCCAAATAAGCTTTCCAAACAAAAGTATCTCCACTAAAAAACACAAAAATTGAGGGATAACTTTCTTGTATCCAATAAATCAGCGTATATTTGTCAAAAATATCACGTTTATTATCAGAAACAAAGGGTCACCTTTTTTTGTTATAAACAAATAGAGAACATGAATTATTAATCCCAATTACAGGAATGAACGATACTAAAGTATTAATTGAAAAAATAAAAGAAGGAATTCAAGAGAAAAAAGGTAAAAAGATAGTCGTTGCCGATTTAACCAGCATAGAAGATACCATCTGTAAATATTTCGTTATCTGTCAGGGAAATTCTCCCAGTCAAGTGAGTGCAATAGTAGATTCAATCAAGGAATTTACACGCAAAGGTGCGGACAGCAAGCCTTATGCAATCGACGGACTCCGAAATGCAGAATGGGTAGCTATGGACTATGCCGATGTATTGGTACACGTTTTTTTGCCGGAGACAAGAGCTTTTTATAATCTTGAGCACCTCTGGGCAGATGCTAAACTTACTCAAATCCCCGATCTAGACTAATTAATGATTATGGACAATAATAATAGCAATAATAACAATAGCAATAAACCTAACAATAAGGTTAATATGCCGAAGTTCAACCTGAACTGGATGTATATGATTATTGCCCTTATGCTTCTCGGCCTCTGGTGGGGCAGTGATTCAAAAGGAGCAGGAAGCAAAGCTGTAACTTACAGCGAGTTTCAGGACTATGTAAAAAAGGGTTATGTCAGCAAAGTATTGGGTTATGAAGATAAATCAATCGAAGCTTTCCTCAAACCGACTGCCGTAGGGGCTGTTTTTGGAGCCGACTCTACCAAGGTGGGACGCAACCCTGTCATTACAAGTAGAACCCCGTCTACCGATAAACTGGAAGAGTTTTTGCAGGCAGAAAAGGAAGCCGGTCATTTTGACGGTTCATCCGACTATCCGCCCAAATCGGATATTTTCCCCGCAATTCTGATTCAGGTACTCCCGCTTGTCTTGCTGGTTGCGTTATGGATATTCTTCATGCGCCGTATGAGCGGAGGCGGCAGTGGTGGCCCCGGCGGCGTATTTAATGTAGGAAAATCAAAAGCCCAGCTTTTTGAAAAAGGCGGAGCCATCAAGATTACATTTAAAGATGTAGCGGGGCTGGCCGAAGCAAAACAAGAAGTGGAGGAAATCGTAGAGTTCTTAAAGGAACCGCAGAAATATACGGATTTGGGAGGTAAGATACCCAAGGGAGCATTGCTGGTAGGCCCTCCGGGAACCGGTAAAACATTGCTTGCCAAAGCTGTGGCCGGCGAAGCGAATGTGCCTTTCTTCTCATTAGCAGGTTCCGACTTCGTGGAAATGTTTGTGGGTGTAGGTGCATCCCGTGTTCGCGACTTATTTAAACAGGCTAAAGAAAAAGCTCCCTGTATCGTCTTTATTGATGAGATTGATGCCGTAGGACGTGCCCGTGGCAAGAACCCTGCAATGGGAGGAAATGACGAACGCGAAAACACATTGAACCAGTTGCTGACAGAAATGGACGGTTTCGGTTCCAATAGCGGTGTGATTATCCTTGCTGCTACCAACCGTGTAGACGTACTCGACAAGGCACTGCTCCGTGCAGGACGTTTTGACCGTCAGATACACGTGGACCTGCCCGACTTAAACGAACGTAAAGAAGTATTTGGCGTGCATTTGCGCCCGATTAAAATAGACGATAGTGTAGATGTGGACTTGCTGGCACGTCAGACACCGGGATTCTCGGGTGCGGATATTGCCAATGTCTGCAATGAGGCTGCACTGATCGCTGCCCGCCACGGGAAGAAATTCGTAAGCAAGCAGGACTTTCTGGATGCGGTAGACCGCATCATCGGTGGTCTGGAAAAGAAAACCAAGATTACAACGGAAGCAGAAAGACGCTCCATCGCTTTGCATGAAGCAGGACACGCCTCTATCTCCTGGTTGTTGGAATATGCCAACCCATTGATTAAAGTTACGATTGTTCCCCGCGGACGTGCATTGGGAGCTGCCTGGTATCTGCCGGAAGAACGTCAGATCACTACCAAGGAGCAGATGCTGGACGAAATGTGTGCTACTTTGGGAGGACGCGCCGCTGAAGATTTATTCCTCGGCCGCATCTCAACTGGTGCCATGAACGACCTGGAAAGGGTGACTAAGCAGGCATACGGCATGATTGCTTATTTAGGTATGAGCGACAAGCTGCCAAACTTATGTTATTACAACAACGATGAATATTCTTTCAACCGTCCATACAGCGAAAAGACAGCCGAATTGATTGACGAAGAAGTCAAGAGAATGGTAAACGAGCAGTATGACCGTGCCAAGAGAATTCTGTCAGAGAATAAAGAAGGACACAACGAACTGACGCAATTACTGATTGACAAAGAAGTAATCTTCGCGGAAGACGTTGAACGTATCTTCGGTAAACGCCCTTGGGCTTCCCGCTCGGAAGAAATCATGGCTGCTAAAGAAAGCCAGGATGCCGCAAGAGCTGAAAGAGAACTTGCCCAAAAGCTGAAAGAAGAAGAAAAAGAAATCAAAGAAGAGGAAGCTGAAAATACCGCAAAGGAAAAACAAGCACCCATAGACACCAAAGTTGCCGCAGAAGGTAAAAAGGTTACTGTGGAGGGCAAAGTTACCGTAGAGGGTAAATCCAATGGGGAAGAACAAGCTAACGGGTCCAACTAATTAAAACGAATAGATTTTGATTAATAATTTTATAAAACGAGCTATTACGGGTGTACTCTTCGTTGCCATCTTGGTAGGGTGCATCCTTTATGACGCATTCAGCTTTGGTATTCTGTTCACCGCTATCAGCGCACTGACCATTTATGAGTTCGGACAGCTGGTAAATATGCGCGCAGAAGGAGTGAAGATAAACAAGACCATTAATATGCTCGGCGGGGCTTACCTATTCCTTGCAATCATGGGATTCTGCATTGATGCGGCCGATTCGAAGATATTCATCCCGTATGTGCTTTTATTGCTTTACATGATGATTAGCGAGTTGTATCTGAAAAAGGAAAACCCGGTACTTAACTGGGCTTATTCTATGCTTAGCCAACTTTATATCGGACTGCCTTTTGCTTTGCTGAATGTATTGGCATTCCATAACGATCCGGGATCAGAATACAGTAGCGTAAGTTACAATCCTATCCTACCGCTATCTATCTTTATTTTCCTCTGGCTGAATGACACGGGAGCCTATTGCATCGGTTCATTGATCGGCAAACACCGGTTGTTTGAACGTATCTCTCCCAAGAAATCATGGGAAGGTTCTATCGGCGGCGGAGTGGTAGCAATCGGAGTATCTTTTATACTCGCTCACTACTTCCCATTTATGTCAATGATTGAATGGGCAGGACTGGCACTGGTGGTTGTTATATTCGGTACATGGGGTGACCTGACGGAGTCGTTATTGAAACGCCAGTTGCACGTTAAGGATTCGGGAACCATTCTTCCGGGACACGGTGGGATGCTCGACCGCTTTGACAGTTCCCTGATGGCTATACCGGCAGCAGTCGTTTATCTATATGCATTAACATGGTTCTAACGGGGGATTCTTTCTCAATCGATTAGAGCTGAAACAAAATACAAAAGGTCGGGAACTTCTACGGAAGTATCCCGACCTTTTTCACACACAGTAAATCATAGTTAGGTTATCGGATCGAAGAAGTGGAATGAACATCCTTTGCTGCTTCCGGTACACCGACCGGATGATCCAGATCAAGCACAATCACTCTTCCTTCTCCATGTTCTCTTGAGTTTATTGTCACCTTAAACCCTTTGGGTGCTACCCAGGAATCTTTCGGCGTAGGGAAGAACTTTTCCAGATTATAAGAAACTCGTCCCCATCCCCAATAGTCAGTCACATCCTCATACGTATTATAACGCAGTTCCAAATGTATGTAACCATCTTCATCCACATTCAATGTTCCCGGTTCTGACGGTTCGCCCGGCTCTCCCGGTTCCATCTTATTTTGCACAAGGCTGATACGATGTTTCTCCGAACGAGGCAACTCCTGACGGAAAATTACGTTCAGGAACTTTCCTCCCAACCACATATCACCCTGATAAATCAGAATAGGATCATTTCCGAATTCTTCCGCTTCTTCCTCTGTCGACATATCTTCCACTTCCTTTGTCAACAGTTCCTGTATCCCTTCCATCTTCACCTGAACTCCTTTTCCTCCTTCCATGTCATACAAAGGATTGAAAAAAGCCACGACACGTTCACCATCCACCGGTTTAAACCAAGGAATAGAAGTAGCAACCGGATCAATCACCCCCCAATTATCACCTTCCAAATAATATCCTCCTCCACCGGTTGCACGAACAGTCGCCCAGTCCCAGCTGAAATCTCCAATAGAATAACCATCATCATCACATGATTGCAACATTGGTACTAATGCCAATAATAAGATTCCTAAAAGCCACTTAAATTTTTTCATATCTTTTTCCTTTCTTTATTTTAGTCTTCTGCTTTATAAATAAAAAAGCCGTGCATTTACTGCATCGGCTTTACGTTTATTCAGAAAAAGAAAGTTATTTTTTCAACAAACGCAGCATTTCACGAGCTGCATGACGGGGAGCACCGGCAGGTCCTAACCGTTCGGCTACATATTCATACCCCGAAAGCATCTCATTTCTATATGCTTCATTTTCAATGATATTTCTCAATTCGTTCTGCATATTCTTCACGGTCATCGTATCCGCCACCAGTTCCTTTACCACTTCACGGTCAGCAATCAAATTAACCAACGAAATAAATCTCACAGTTAAGATATGACGCCGCAAAAAAGAAACCACTTTCCCGATCGGAGTGTAATAACAAACCACTTGAGGAACACGAAACAATGCCGTCTCAAGCGTAGCTGTACCCGAAGTAACTAAAGCTACATCTGCATGCTGCAACAGGCTATAAGTCTGATCGAAAATGATTTTCACTTTCGCTTCTCCTACATATTGTTTATAATACTCGGGAGCAATGGCAGGTGCACCGGCCAAGACAAGCTGATAGTCGGGAAAAGCGGAAGCAGCCTTCAACATATCCGGCAGATTATCTTTGATTTCCTGTTTCCGGCTACCGGCAAGAAGAGCGATAATCGGCTTATCCTCCAATTGGTTCTCCGCAATAAAGTGCTCCTTATTTTTCGGATGAGCTGCCTGATAGGCTGCCACCTCATCCACGGTAGGGTTTCCTACATAGTGAATGGGGTATTGATGCTTTCCTTCGAAGAATTCCACTTCAAAAGGAAGAATGGAGAAAAGCTCATCTACATCTCGTTTTATATTCTTGATACGGTATTCTTTCCACGCCCATATCTTCGGAGAAATATAATAGTAAACCGGTATCTGTGTCTTTGCATGGACAAACTTGGCAATATCAAGATTGAATCCCGGATAATCTACCAGAATAACAACGTCCGGTTCCCAGGAAACGATGTCTTCTTTGCAACGCTTCATATTTGCAAAGATAGTGCGCAGATGGAGTAATACAGGGATAAATCCCATGTATGCCAACTCCTTATAGTGCTTTACCATCGTTCCTCCGACAGCCGCCATCAAGTCACCTCCGAAAAAACGGAAATCAGCCTGCGGGTCTTCTGCCTTTAAGGCAGCCATCAGATGAGAGGCGTGCAAGTCGCCGGAAGCTTCACCGACAATCAGATAATACTTCATAGAGTTGAGAGTTGAGAGTTGAGAGTTGAGAGTTGAGAGGGATAGATGACTAACAGGGCGTCATGCTTTCTTTTTCAAATTTCAACTAATTAAACCATTTATTAAGTTCGTCCATAAAGTGATAAGCCGTCACGTCAACCGTAGTTGGGGTGATAGCAACATAGCCATTTGCCAAAGCCCAATGATCGTTCTTCTCGTTTTCAGGTTCATGATCGGTAAATTCACCGGTCAGCCAGAAATAGTTAGGATCATTCAGACGAGGGCAGGCAGCCCATTCATTCGTCCAACGTCCTTTCGCCTGTTCACAGATTTTCACTCCTTTTATATCGGCTGTATCGGGGAAGTTCACATTCAGACAAGTTAAAGGAGGAAGTCCTTTTTCCAAGATCATGGCAGCGATGCTGCGGATATAAGGTCCGGCAGCTTCAAAATCAGCATCGGGTGCATGATTGCACAAGGAGAAGCCAATAGAAGGAATTCCATTCAAACAGCCCTCAAACACCACTCCCATCGTACCGGAATAATGCACGTTAGTGGCAGAGTTATCTCCATGATTGATACCGCCGACTATCAGATCCGGAGTCCGGTCGAGCACTGTGTTTCGTGCCAATTTGATGCAATCGGTCGGTGTTCCCGAACATTTATAAACAGTCAAGCCCACTTCCTTCTTTACTAACTGGTAATGAACCGGCTGCGTCACCGTCAGCGCACACCCACTACCGGAACGCGGAGCATCAGGTGCCATCACTATAATCTCACCCAAAGGGCGAAGAAACTTCACCAGTTCATTAATACCTTTAGCCATCACGCCATCGTCATTCGAAACAAGTATCAACGGCTTCTCTTTTTCCATATATTCAATCCTTTCCTTTTTTATATTCGCACAAAAGTAACAAAAAGAAGCCGTACCACCAAACACCTCCCCGCATCAGATCGAAAAGTCTCTTTCACCCCCACTCCTACCCGTTTACAAATCTTAATCTTCTGCAAGCGAGCAAAAAAAGAAATAAATATCCAATATAAATATGTATATTTGCAAGCTCATAAAGAGAAAGGTAGATGATGAACCTGTCGAAGTTTGGTAACCGTTTCGTCCGACAGTTATTAACAAAACAGGCGACTTATCAACAGAAATTGCAAAGTTTCTCTTTTTTCGTAGGCGCTCTAAGGATTTATCACTTATTTCGCTGCCAATAAATTTAGAGAATATGGGAAAAATTATTGCTTTGGCCAATCAAAAAGGCGGTGTAGGAAAGACAACGACTACGATTAATCTCGCAGCTTCACTTGCTACACTGGAAAAAAAGGTACTCGTAGTAGATGCCGACCCGCAAGCTAATGCCTCTTCCGGTCTGGGAGTAGACATCAAGCAGTCGGAATGCACTATCTATGAATGTATTATTGACAGAGCCAACGTACAGGACGCTATCCTTGATACGGAGATTGATTCTTTGAAAGTAATCTCTTCGCACATCAATCTCGTAGGAGCAGAGATTGAAATGCTGAACCTCCCAAACCGAGAAAAGATACTAAAAGAAGTACTCACACCTTTGAAGAAAGAATATGACTATATCCTGATAGACTGTTCGCCTTCATTAGGACTGATCACGATCAATGCCCTGACGGCAGCCGACTCCGTGATTATCCCCGTTCAAGCTGAATATTTTGCTCTTGAAGGTATCAGCAAATTGTTGAATACCATCAAAATCATCAAGTCGAAACTGAATCCGGCTTTAGAAATCGAAGGTTTCTTACTGACAATGTATGACTCTCGTCTGCGTCAGGCCAATCAAATCTACGATGAAGTGAAACGTCATTTCCAGGAACTGGTGTTCAACACCGTTATTCAACGAAATGTGAAATTGAGCGAGGCTCCCAGCTACGGTGTCCCGACCATCCTTTACGATGCGGAATCTACCGGCGCCAAAAACCACCTGGCTCTTGCTAAAGAGATTATCAACCGAAATAAATAAAAGAAAGAAGAAGATATGGCAACACAAAAAAGAAATGCATTAGGACGTGGTCTCGACGCCTTGCTCTCAATGGATGATGTGAAAACCGAAGGGTCTTCTTCCATTAATGAAATAGAGCTGGCAAAGATTACTGTCAATCCCAACCAGCCCCGCCGTGAGTTTGACGAAACAGCATTGCAGGAACTGGCTGATTCCATTGCGGAAATCGGTATCATCCAACCTATTACCTTACGCAAACTCTCGGACGATGAGTATCAGATCATCGCGGGAGAACGTCGTTATCGTGCGTCACAAAGAGCAGGACTGAAAACGATCCCTGCTTATATACGCACTGCCGACGACGAAAACATGATGGAAATGGCGCTGATTGAAAATATCCAGCGTGAAGACCTGAATGCCGTAGAAATCGCACTTGCCTACCAGCATCTGCTCGATCAGTACGAACTGACACAGGAACGTCTTAGCGAACGTATCGGAAAGAAACGAACGACGATCGCCAACTACCTGCGCTTACTGAAATTGCCGGCTCCAATACAGATGGCCCTGCAAAACAAGCAGCTGGACATGGGACATGCCCGTGCGCTGATTTCATTAGGCGACCCTAAACTACAAGTTAAAATATTCGAAGAAATACAAGAACACGGATATTCAGTCCGCAAAGTAGAAGAAATTGTTAAATCATTAAGCGAAGGAGAAGCTGTGAAAAGCGGCACACGGAAAATAACACCCAAACGTGGCAAACTTCCTGAAGAATTCAACTTATTGAAGCAACAACTCTCCGGCTTTTTCAACACCAAGGTACAACTCACCTGCTCTGAAAAGGGAAAAGGCAAGATCAGTATTCCTTTCGGGAACGAGGAGGAACTGGAACGTATCATGGAAATCTTCGATACGCTAAAGAAGTAAATGACAAGAAAAAGTAAGAAATATCAGTTACTAGTCAGCGCCCTGCTTCTCTGTTTTTTACAGGTGGCAGGGATTGATGTGTATGCACAATCCACAGTTACTCCGGCACGGAAAGATACAACAATCATACAGCGAGAAGCGCCGAAAGCCCGTGCACGAAGGCATCGTGATCCGATTATACAGGACTCGGTGAAGAAGGATTCTATCCAAATCATACCATCCAAAGAACTTCCGGCCATCGACAGTTTGTCAGCTGCTAAAATACAGATAGCGGACAGCTTGGATGCAGCCAATAAGAAAGAGCTGAAAAAGATAGAGCAACCTGCCTCCATTGTTGTAAAGACCGACACTGTGCCGCCACCTGCTCAAGATATTAACAAGAAAATATTTATCCCGAATCCGACCAAAGCAACGTGGCTGGCAGTCGTATTCCCCGGTGGAGGACAGATTTACAACCGTAAATACTGGAAATTACCTATTATATATGGAGGATTTGCTGGTTGTGCTTACGCCTTAAGTTGGAACGGTAAGATGTACAAAGACTATTCGCAAGCCTATCTGGACATTATGGACAGCAACCCGAATACGAAAAGTTACGAAGACTTGTTGCCCCCGAACTCCACTTATAATGAGGAGCAGCTAAAAAACACACTAAAACGAAGAAAAGATATGTTCCGTCGTTATCGGGACCTTAGTATATTTGCTTTTATCGGAGTTTACCTGATCTCTATCATCGACGCTTATGTAGATGCAGAGTTGTCTAACTTCGATATAACCCCCGACTTGAGCATGAAAGTAGAACCGGCTGTTATCGACAATAACAACCAGTTCCGCTCCAGCAGTTTAAAAAACAAGTCGGTTGGTCTGCAATGCGTATTACGATTTTAAAAACACAATTTAGATTGATCTTATTATTGAAGCATGAAGAAATTAGTTAACTATTGTTCGATTATTTTTCTTTTACTGGTGGCAACGTCGCAGGTAAAAGCGCAAAGTGTAGATGTAGTGATTCGTGAAAATGGAACTGAACGCAAAGAAAGCATCGACCTGCCTAAAAGTATGACATATCCACTTGACAGTCTGTTGAACGACTGGAAAGCCAAAAATTATATTGACTTAGGCAAAGATTGCAGTACAGCTGAAATCAACCCTTTATTCAGCGACTCTGTCTATATCGACCGCTTGTCACGCATTCCGGCTATCATGGAAATGCCTTATAATGATATTATCCGCAAATTCATCGATATGTATGCAGGACGCTTGCGCAATCAGGTTTCTTTCATGTTAAGTGCCTGCAACTTCTATATGCCGATTTTTGAAGAAGCATTGGATGCATACGGACTTCCACTGGAACTTAGATATCTCCCGATTATCGAATCTGCACTGAACCCCTCTGCCGTGTCACGCGCAGGCGCTTCCGGTCTGTGGCAATTTATGATTGGTACAGGTAAGATCTATGGCTTGGAATCAAACAGCCTGGTAGATGAACGACGCGACCCGATTAAAGCAACTTGGGCTGCCGCACGTTATCTCAAAGAAATGTACGATATCTATGGAGACTGGAATCTTGTGATTGCTGCTTATAACTGTGGCCCCGGTACTATCAACAAGGCAATCCGCCGTGCCAATGGCGAAACGGATTACTGGAAAATTTATAATTACCTGCCTAAAGAGACACGTGGTTACGTACCTGCCTTTATCGCCGCTAATTATGTGATGACTTACTATTGTGACCATAATATTTGTCCGATGGAAACAAATATCCCGGCAAGTACCGACACAGTACAAGTGAACAAGAACCTGCACTTCGAACAGATTGCTGATCTTTGCAATGTACCTTTGGATCAAATAAAGAGCTTGAATCCGCAATATAAGAAGCAAATGATTCCGGGTGACAGCAAGCCTTATACTTTAAGACTTCCTATCGATGCTATCAGTACCTTTATAGATAAGCAAGACACAATCTATGCACATCGCGCCGACGAATTGTTCCGCAACCGGAAAACCGTTGCAGTAAAGGAAATTACCCCCTCAACCCGCAAAACGACAGCAGCTGTTGCCGGTAAAGGCAAACTGACCTACTACACAATAAAAAGTGGAGACACTTTGTCAACTATCGCCGGAAAGTATGGCGTCACAATTAAGGATATACAAAGGTGGAATGGAATGTCCAACACCAAAATTGCTGCAGGAAAACGATTGAAAATATACAAATAAACAGCTTCCTGCTTGCATCGTTCGGAAATTTGCTTATTTTTGCAGAACTAAGCAAGTGAAAGGATAACAATTATGGATAATCTGCCCCCTAAAGAAATAAGTGATGAAGAGATGATCAATCAGGCGTTCCACGAACTACTGAATGATTATCTCAACACTAAACATCGCAAAAAGGTTGAAATCATTACGAAGGCTTTCAACTTCGCCAATCAGGCGCATAAAGGTATCAAACGTCGTTCGGGCGAACCTTATATTATGCACCCGATTGCCGTTGCAAGTATTGTATGTAATGAGATCGGCCTGGGTTCAACTTCTATATGTGCGGCCTTGTTGCATGATGTAGTAGAAGACACTGATTACACAGTAGAAGACATTGAAAATATCTTTGGCCCGAAGATTGCCCAAATTGTGGACGGACTGACCAAGATATCCGGCGGAATTTTCGGTGACCGTGCTTCAGCACAAGCAGAGAACTTCAAGAAGTTACTGCTCACTATGTCGAACGATATCCGGGTAATTCTTATCAAGATAGCCGACCGTTTGCACAACATGCGTACCCTCGGTTCCATGTTGCCCAACAAGCAATATAAGATTGCAGGCGAAACGCTTTACATCTATGCGCCACTCGCCAACCGCCTGGGTCTCTATAAAATAAAAACAGAGCTTGAGAATCTAAGCTTCAAATATGAACATCCCGAAGAATATGCGGAAATAGAAGAGAAGTTGAATGCCACAGCTGCCGAACGCGACAAAGTTTTCAACGACTTCACTGCTCCTATCCGTACACAGTTGGATAAGATGGGATTAAAATACCGGATACTTGCCCGCGTAAAATCAATCTATTCTATCTGGAACAAAATGCAGACCAAGCATGTTCCTTTTGAAGAAATATTTGATCTACTAGCTGTCCGTATCATCTTCGAGCCACGTAACATAGAAGAAGAACTCAACGACTGTTTCGACATTTACGTTTCCATCTCCAAGATATACAAGCCTCATCCGGACCGTCTGCGCGACTGGGTGAGCCATCCTAAAGCAAATGGTTATCAGGCATTGCATGTCACCCTGATGGGTAATAACGGACAATGGATTGAAGTCCAGATTCGTAGTGAACGAATGAATGACGTTGCCGAACAAGGTTTCGCCGCTCACTGGAAATACAAAGAAGGAGGAGGCAGCGAAGATGAAGGAGAGTTGGAAAAATGGTTGAAAACCATTAAGGAGATATTGGATGATCCGCAACCGGATGCCATTGATTTTCTGGATACCATCAAACTTAATTTATTTGCTTCTGAAATATTCGTATTCACCCCCAAAGGTGAGCTGAAGACTATGCCGCAGAATTCTACGGCTCTCGACTTCGCGTTTTCCCTGCATACGGATATTGGCAGCCATTGTATTGGTGCCAAAGTCAACCACAAATTAGTTCCGTTAAGCCATAAATTGCAAAGTGGTGACCAAGTTGAGATCCTGACTTCAAAATCGCAACGTGTGCAACCGCAATGGGAAGTTTTTGCAACCACTGCCCGTGCCCGTGCCAAGATAGCAGCCATCCTCCGCAAAGAGCGTAAAGCAAACCAGAAGATAGGTGAAGAAATCCTTAACGAGTTTTTGAAAAAAGAGGAAATCCGCCCTGAAGAAACCGTTATTGAGAAGCTGCGCAAACTGCATAATGCCAAGAATGAAGAAGAACTGCTGGCCGCCATTGGCAGCAAAGCAATCGTCTTGGGAGAAGCGGATAAGAATGAACTGAAAGAAAAGCAAACCAGTAACTGGAAGAAATATCTGACTTTCTCTTTCGGCAACAATAAAGAGAAGCAGGAAGAAAAAGAGCCGCAAGAAAAAGAAAAGATCAATCCGAAGCAAGTGCTCAAGCTGACAGAAGAAAGTTTGCAGAAGAAATATATCATGGCCGAATGTTGCCATCCTATTCCCGGTGATGACGTATTGGGATATGTGGATGAAAACGACCGGATCATTATCCACAAACGCCAATGTCCTGTTGCCGCCAAACTGAAGAGCAGTTATGGCAACCGTATATTAGCAACAGAATGGGATACACACAAAGAACTATCTTTCCTGGTATATATATATATAAAAGGTATAGACAGCATGGGACTTTTGAATGAAGTCACCCAGGTTATCTCCAGACAGCTCAATGTAAATATCCGTAAGCTGACCATCGAAACCGAAGATGGTATCTTTGAAGGAAAAATTCAGTTATGGGTACATGACGTGGATGATGTGAAAACCATCTGTAACAATCTGAAGAAAATACAGAATATCAAACAGGTGAGCCGCGTAGAAGAATAGCTTTCAAACGGTAAATAAGAAAACGATGAACGGTGAATAAGTTGCAGTATCATGCAAATTGTTCACCGTTCATTTTGTTATGAGGTTTCTTGGCTATCGAATCCATTATCGATTAGCATTTATTCCCGTCCATCCAATTCGCGTTTAATAGCCAAAAGCTCTTCTTTTATCGCTTTCAGCTTATTTACAATCTCATAATTACGAACCGTAGCTTCTTTATTATCCTTCAAACGTTGTCGGGCACCGGGAAGTGTCATGCCTTTTTCTTTTACCAAATGGTAGATAAGTCCGATCGTTTCTACATCTTCTTTGCGGTACTGACGTATTCCTCTTCCCGCTGTCTTAGGAGAGATTTGCGGAAATTCCTTTTCCCAAAAACGGAGCAATGACGGATTGACTCCGAACATATCGGCAACCTCTCCTATTGAATAATATAGCTTCAATTCTTTGTCTGTATTAAGCATAACACTCCTGTTTTAAGATTTTAATCAAATACTTTACCATGATTGGCTGCCAATTGAATCATCTTTTCATAATCTTCGGCACTCAAATCCATGAAATAATAATTGACCGGATTTACTACCTGCCCTTTCACGTACACTTCATAATGCAAATGCGGGCCAGTACTTTTTCCTGTACTACCCACTTTTCCGATAATCTCACCACGTACCACTTTCTTTCCGACTTTCGTATTAAATCCCTGCAAGTGAGCATACCGAGTAAGATACCCGAAACCATGATCTATCTCAATAGTATTACCGTATCCGGTTTCCCATCCCACTTTCACCACTGTTCCGTTTCCGGTAGCATATACATCCGTTCCCGGATGAGCAGAGAAGTCCATGCCCGCATGGAACTTTGTCGTACCATAAATAGGGTCAATACGTGTACCATAACCGGATGCTGTCTGACGAAGATCCTTATTAGAAATAGGCTGTATGGCCGGAATACATTTCAGCATCTCATCGTGGTTCTTACACATATCAATCACATCATCGAAAGATTTCGACTGAATATAAAGCCTTTTGGAAAGCACGTCCAACTTTTGAGTCGTATTCACCACCAGCTTGGCATTCGCCAAATCCATCAGTTCTTCGTAACGGTTCGTCCCGCCATAACCTGCCTGACGAATAGCCGGAGAAACAGGATCTGCCTGTAAAATCACCCGATACAGATTATCGTCACGTTGCTGAATATCCTGAAGCACCCCCATAGCGTCGTCCAAACGCCGGGAAAGCACATTGTACTGCGCCAAAAGACGGCTGTTTTCAATTCTTAATTCCTTCTCTGACGGAGAACCAAAAATCAAAAGCAATACAATAAAGCAACCTGCTCCCAACCCCATTCCATAGAAAAGCCGACGCAGGATACTAAGCGCACGCTGCCGTACGGTAGGGTAAATTCGATCATAAGTCTGGGTCTGTGGATTATAGATGTAGTATACTTTGCGCATCTTTTTGGAAATATTTCGCTTGTTAATACGGCAAAAGTAATAAAAACAAGCTATCTTTGCACAGTTTTTACGAATTTATGAGTTGTGATTTATGATTTATTGGGGATTCCTCCCCTCTCTCATATCCCACAGCCCATAATTCATAATTCATAAATCATAATTCTTCATTATATGTTGACTGCAAAAGAGATCAGAGATTCATTCAAGAATTTCTTTGAGTCGAAAGGACACCACATCGTTCCCTCGGCTCCGATGGTGATTAAAGATGACCCTACCCTGATGTTTACGAACGCGGGTATGAACCAGTTTAAAGATATTATTTTGGGTAACCATCCGGCGAAATACCAAAGAGTCGCGGACTCGCAAAAATGTTTGCGTGTAAGCGGAAAGCATAATGACCTGGAAGAAGTAGGACACGATACGTACCACCACACCATGTTTGAAATGCTTGGTAACTGGTCGTTCGGCGATTACTTCAAGAAAGAAGCGATCAGCTGGGCATGGGAATATCTGGTAGAAGTCTTGAAACTGAATCCGGAACATCTCTATGCAACCGTATTTGAAGGAAGTCCTGAAGAAGGATTGAGCCGTGACGACGAAGCTGCTTCCTATTGGGAACAGTTCTTGCCGAAAGATCACATCATCAACGGTAACAAACACGACAACTTCTGGGAAATGGGTGATACAGGACCTTGCGGACCTTGTTCCGAAATCCATATCGACCTCCGTCCTGCTGAAGAACGTGCCAAGATCTCCGGTCGCGACCTCGTGAACCACGATCACCCGCAGGTAATTGAAATCTGGAACCTCGTGTTCATGCAATACAACCGCAAAGCAGACGGCAGTCTTGAGCCGCTTCCTGCCAAGGTTATTGATACCGGTATGGGATTCGAACGTCTTTGTATGGCTCTGCAAGGCAAAACATCCAACTACGACACAGACGTATTCCAGCCAATGCTGAAAGCTATTGCAGCAATGTCGGGTACAGAATACGGAAAAGACAAGCAGCAAGATATTGCTATGCGTGTGATTGCCGACCATATCCGTACCATTGCATTCTCAATCACAGATGGCCAGTTGCCGTCTAATGCAAAGGCAGGTTATGTGATCCGCCGTATCCTTCGCCGTGCTGTTCGTTACGGATATACTTTCCTCGGACAGAAACAGGCATTTATGTATAAGTTGCTTCCTGTATTGATTGATAACATGGGAGAGGCTTATCCTGAACTAGTTGCACAAAAGACACTGATTGAAAAAGTAATCAAGGAAGAAGAAGAATCATTCCTCCGCACTTTGGAAACTGGTATCCGTTTATTGGATAAGACAATGGAAGATACCAAAGCCAATGGAAAAACTGAAATCAGCGGTAAAGATGCCTTTACTTTATATGATACATTCGGTTTCCCGCTCGACTTGACAGAGCTGATTCTCCGTGAAAACGGAATGACTGTCAACATTGAAGAGTTCAATGAAGAAATGCAGCAACAGAAACAGCGTGCACGTAATGCCGCCGCCATCGAAACTGGTGACTGGATTGTACTGAAAGAAGGGACAACTGAATTCGTTGGTTACGATTACACTGAATACGAGGCTTCTATCCTTCGTTACCGTCAGATCAAACAAAAGAACCAGACATTGTATCAGATTGTACTCGACTATACTCCGTTCTATGCAGAAAGTGGTGGTCAGGTAGGTGATACAGGTGTATTGGTGAGCGAGTTCGAGACGATTGAAGTGATCGACACAAAGAAAGAGAATAATCTTCCGATACATATTACCAAAAAGTTACCCGAACATCCGGAAGCTCCGATGATGGCTTGTGTAGATACCGACAAACGTGCTGCCTGTGCAGCCAATCACTCGGCGACCCACTTGCTGGATGCTGCTTTACGTGAAGTATTGGGTGAACACATCGAACAGAAAGGTTCATTGGTTACACCGGATTCATTGCGTTTCGACTTCTCTCACTTCCAGAAAGTGACCGATGAAGAAATCCGTAAAGTTGAACATATCGTCAATGCAAGAATCCGCTCTAATATCCCATTGAAAGAATATCGCAATATTCCTATCGAGGAAGCTAAGGAATTGGGAGCTATCGCCCTCTTTGGTGAAAAGTATGGCGACAGAGTTCGTGTGATCCAATTCGGTACTTCTATCGAGTTCTGTGGTGGTACACATGTAGCTGCAACCGGAAATATCGGTATGGTGAAAATCATCTCCGAAAGTTCTGTTGCTGCCGGCGTTCGTCGTATTGAAGCTTATACCGGAGCACGCGTGGAAGAAATGCTGGATACGATACAAGATACACTTAGCGACTTGAAGGCTCTCTTTAACAATGCTCCTGACTTGAGAATTGCAATCCGTAAATATCTGGATGAAAATGCAGGATTGAAAAAGCAGGTAGAAGACTTCATGAAAGAGAAAGAAGCAGCTTTGAAGGAAAGACTACTGAAAAATGTACAAGAGATCCACGGTATCAAAGTAATCAAGTTCTGTGCCCCACTACCGGCAGAAGTAGTGAAGAATATCGCTTTCCAGCTTCGGGGTGAAATCACAGAAAACTTGTTCTTCGTAGCCGGAAGTACAGACAATGGCAAACCGATGCTGACAGTAATGCTTAGCGATAATTTGGTTGCTGGTGGTCTGAAAGCTGGTAATCTGGTAAAAGAAGCTGCAAAACTGATTCAAGGTGGCGGCGGTGGCCAACCTCACTTCGCTACTGCAGGAGGTAAAAATGCTGATGGACTACCGGCAGCAGTTGAAAAAGTACTGGAGCTGGCAGGAATCTAAGAATAAATAAAAGAGGCTGTCTAACAAGCCCCGAAAAAAAAGAAATCACCCCTGTCAGAGTTTGTTCTGATAGGGGTGAAATCGTTAAAAAGAGACTTATAGACAACCTCTTTTACGTAAAGATTTAAATTAGACGCGTCTGAATAAATACATAAGAAACTCCCTATTAATATAGAAAAAAATAGTGACGGTATATGCACAGGATAGTGACGGTATCGCAGGCATATAGCGTCACTATTTGCATCGGATAGCGTCACTATTTTACAGAAGTGAATTCACCAACAACAATTTCAGCTTGAATCCCCTTTTGAATCCCCTATAAAAGCATCGGGGAAGGATATTTCCTACCCTCCCCCAAAAACCAACAAACCCGGTAAAAAATAGAAGTCTATTTGTCTCTTTCTAAAAATATTAGCTTATAATTTAGGCTTGTCACAGTTTTTTTCTACCTTTGTGACCAGATTAATTATTTTTCTTATCCTTCAAATAAATAAAATAAGTAATCACTAATACCTAAAGAATGATGAGAACACCTGCTTATCTATGCCTGCTGTTAACCTGCATGCTCATTTCTTGTACCCCTACGCAAGAGAAACACGAAATAGATTACACATCTTATGTAAATCCATTTATCGGAACAGACTTCACTGGAAACACTTATCCTGGTGCCCAAGCTCCTTTCGGCATGGTGCAACTTAGCCCGGACAACGGACTCCCCGGATGGGACCGTATCTCCGGTTATTTCTATCCGGACAGTACGATTGCCGGTTTCAGCCACACACATCTTTCCGGCACTGGAGCGGGAGATTTGTATGACATCTCTTTCATGCCTGTCACTCTTCCCTACAAAGAAGCGGAAGCTCCACTTGGCATCCACTCTAAATTCTCCCACAAGGATGAAAGTGCTCATGCCGGTTATTATCAAGTACGCCTGACTGATTATAACATCAACGTCGAACTGACTGCCACCGAGCGTTGTGGTATCCAACGTTATACGTTTCCGGAAGCCCAATCTGCTATCTTCTTAAATCTGAAGAAAGCCATGAACTGGGATTTTACCAACGATTCTCATATCGAAGTCGTAGACTCCGTTACCATTCAAGGTTACCGTTTTTCCGACGGCTGGGCACGCGATCAACACATCTATTTCCGCACCCGATTCTCCAAGCCTTTTGAGAAAATGGAACTGGACACAACTGCCATCATCAAAGACAATAAACGTATCGGCACCGCTGTTATCGCCCGCTTCGATTTCAATACCCAAAAGGATGAACAGATATTAGTAAACACTGCCGTTTCCGGTGTCAGCATGGAAGGAGCAGCCAAAAACCTGCAAGCTGAAGTCCCCGAAAATAACTTCGACAAATACTTGGCGGAAACAAAAGCAAACTGGAACCGCCAGCTCGGAAAGATTGAAATAAAAGGTGATAATGAGAACGATAAAGTGAACTTCTACACTGCTCTCTATCACTCAATGATTGCTCCAACTATTTACAGTGATGTAGACGGAGCTTACTACGGTCCCGATAAGAAAGTACACCAAGCCGACGGCTGGGTTAATTATAGCACTTTCTCCCTATGGGATACATACCGTGCCGCCCACCCGCTCTTTACTTATACCGAACCCGAGCGTGTCAACGACATGGTGAAATCCTTCATCGCCTTCTACGAACAGAATGGCCGTCTGCCAGTGTGGAACTTCTACGGAGGTGAAACAGACATGATGATCGGTTATCATGCTGTTCCTGTTATTGTAGACGCCTATCTGAAAGGAATCGGCGACTTCGACGCAAAGAAAGCCTTGGATGCTTGCATAGCAACGGCTAATCTGGATAATTACCGCGGCATCGGACTCTACAAAGAATTAGGATACATACCTTACAACGTAACAGACCACTACAACGCAGAAAACTGGTCGTTATCCAAAACACTGGAATACGCTTTCGATGACTATTGCATTGCCGAAATGGCGGAGAAGATGGGCAAACAAGACATTGCGGACGAATTTTACAAACGTTCTCAAAACTACAAGAATGTATATAACCCCGCCACTTCTTTCATGCAGCCACGTGACGACAAAGGCACCTTTATCAAGGATTTCAAAGCCGATGACTATACGCCACACATTTGCGAAAGCAACGGATGGCAATACTTTTGGTCTGTACAGCATGACATTAACGGACTGATCGACCTTGTAGGAGGTAAAAACCGATTTGCCGAAAAACTGGACAGTATGTTCACCTATCATCCGGCAGCAGATGACGAACTACCTATCTTCAGCACGGGCATGATAGGACAATATGCGCATGGCAATGAACCGAGCCATCATGTTATTTATCTGTTCAATGCTATAGGACACGAAAATCGCACACAAGAATATGTAGCCAAAGTGATGAACGAGCTCTACAAGAACGAACCAGCCGGTCTTTGTGGCAACGAAGATTGCGGACAGATGTCAGCATGGTATGTATTCAGTGCGATGGGATTCTACCCCGTCAATCCCGTCAGTGGAAAATACGAGATAGGTACTCCCCTATTCCCGGAGATGCAATTACATCTGGCGAATGGAAAGACTTTCACCGTACTGGCCCCCAAAGTGAACAAAGAAAATATCTATATCCAATCCATCAAAATAGATGGAAAACCGTATGACAAAACATATCTTACTCACGAGCAAATCATGAGTGGAGCAACTGTCGAATTCGAAATGAGTAACACCCCTAAAGCAATTGGAGTCATATTCGAAGAAAATAACCCATAAGCCAAACCTGAACAACCAATTGAGAGAATGAACGAAAACTTCGATATAACCTATAAAGCACTATTTCGCCGGTACTATCCCAGCCTGATTTTCTATGCAACCCGTCTGGTGGGAGAAGAAGAAGCAGAGGATGTAGTGCAGGACGTATTTGTAGAATTATGGAAGCGGAAAGACCACATAGAGATAGGCGACCAAATCCAGGCCTTTCTCTATCGTGCCGTTTACACCCGTGCCCTTAACGTCTTGAAACACCGCAGTGTGGAAGACGGTTATTGTGTTGCCATGGAAGAAATCAACCAAAGACGCGCAGAATTCTATCAACCGGACAACAACGAAGTAATTCGGAGGATCGAAGATAAGGAACTCCGCAAGGAAATTCATGATGCAATTAATGAACTCCCTGACAAATGCAAAGAGGTTTTCAAACTTAGCTATCTGCATGATATGAAAAACAAGGAAATAGCCGATATTCTCGGAGTTTCACTCCGCACGGTGGAAGCCCATATGTATAAGGCTTTAAAATACTTGCGTGGCCGACTTGATCCTCTTTGGACGATTCTTTTCTTATTTTTATGGCGATTATAATAAGTGTTTTTGCGTTTTGAATTGTATTACTAATATGAAGGAAAAGAAAATGAGTAATCTGAGTGAAGAAATAATAAACAGATATCTGACAGGACAGTGTTCTGAAGAAGAGCTTATCGAGGTCAATGCCTGGATGAAGGAATCGGAAGAAAATGCCCGCCAGCTCTTTCGTATGGAAGAAATTTATCATTTGGGTAAATTCGACCAGTACACTGATGAACAACGGATACTTCGTGCGGAAAAACAACTCTATAAAAAGCTGGACGAAGAGAAAGGTAAACAGAGCAAAATACTAAGCATGCATCGCTGGATGAAATATGCCGCAGTGATTGCTGTGATGTTGGTCATGGGTGGTGGAGTCGGATATTGGTTCTATCAAAACGGAAACAATCAACAAATGATGGTTGCAGTAGCCAGCGAAGGCATTGTTAAGGAAGTAGTCTTGCCGGATGGCAGCAAGGTTTGGCTGAACAATGCAGCAACCTTGAAATATCCACGTGAGTTCTCCGAAAAGGAACGCAATGTCTACCTAGAAGGAGAAGCTTATTTTGAGGTCACCAAAAACCGCCATAAGCCATTCACCGTTCAAAGTGATGCAATACGCGTACGCGTATTGGGAACTACGTTCAATTTAAAATCCGATAAGCGTTGCCGGATAGCGGAGGCGACACTTATTGAAGGTGAGATTGAAGTAAAAGGCAATAAGGAAGAGGGGCAGATTATCCTCACTCCGGGACAACGTGCGGAACTGAACAAAAATAATGGACGATTGACCGTGAAACAAGTGGATGCCAAGTTGGATGCTGTTTGGCACGATAATCTGATTCCATTCCAAAAAGCAGATATCTTCACCATCACCAAAGCGCTGGAGCGTTTCTATGATGTGAAAATCATTCTGTCTCCTGACATTCAGACGGGTAAAACTTACTCCGGTGTACTGAAAAGGAAATCGAATATCGAGTCAGTGTTAAAATCATTGCAAAACTCTATACCTATTGATTATAAAATTGTCGGAAACAATATCTTCATTTCTCCCAAATAAGAAGTAAAAGATGAACCGGCTAAAACTTAAAAGCTATTAATACCATGAAATTAAAAACATTCCTAATAGTAGGATGTTTAGGAGGTTTATTCACACTTAGCTCCTGCACAGCCCCCACTAATGTAAAAGACTATAGTGCTTACGTCAACCCTTTCATCGGTACCGGTGGACATGGTCATACCTTCCCTGGAGCGGTAGTTCCCCACGGGATGATTCAGCCCAGTCCGGACACCCGGATCGATGGTTGGGATGCTTGTTCCGGTTATTATTATGCCGACTCTACCATCAATGGCTTCTCACACACACACGTCAGCGGTACAGGTTGTTGCGACTATGGAGATGTCTTGCTCATGCCAACTGTGGGTAAGCAACAATATCGTACAACCGATCCCCAAAGCCAGCGACTAGCATACGCTTCCTCTTTCTCACATAAGAATGAAATCGCAGAACCAGGATATTATTCTGTCTTTCTTGATACTTATCAGGTGAAAGCTGAAATTTCATCCACCAAACGAGGAGCAATCCATCGCTATACTTTTCCCGAAAACACCGAATCCGGATTTATCATCGACCTGGATTACAGCCTGCAACGACAGACTAACTCCGAGATGGAAATAGAAGTAATAAGCGATACGGAAATCTGTGGACATAAGAAAACAACTTATTGGGCTTTCGACCAATACATCAACTTCTACGCTAAATTTTCCAAACCATTCTCTTATACGCTCGTTACGGATTCTATCACCATGGACAATGGCAAACGGCTTCCTGTCTGCAAAGCATTATTGCATTTCAACACCAGTAAAGACGAACAGGTTCTTGTTAAAGTAGGTGTGTCCGCTGTTGATATTGCCGGTGCACGGAAGAACGTTGAATCAGAAATTCCCGGATGGGATTTCGAGAAAGTACGTAAAGACGCACGTACGGCATGGAATGAATATCTTTCCAAAATTGATATTACAACTTCTGATAAAGAAGATAAAGCCATCTTCTACACGGCCCTCTATCATACGGGAATCAGTCCAAATCTGTTCACTGATGCAGACGGACGTTATTTAGGAATGGATCTTGAAGTGCATCAAGGAGACACCCTTAATCCGATATACACTGTCTTTTCTTTATGGGATACTTTCCGTGCGCTACATCCGCTAATGACTATCATTGATCCTGATCTGAATAATCACTTTATCAATTCGTTAATTAAGAAGCATCAGGAAGGTGGAATATACCCCATGTGGGACTTGGCTTCCAATTACACCGGCACTATGATTGGTTATCATGCTGTTCCGGTCATCGTGGATGCCTACATGAAAGGGTATCGCAATTTTGATGCCAAAGAGGCTTATAAAGCCTGCCTGCGTGCCGCCGAATATGACACTACCGGCATCAAATGTCCGGATTTGGTATTGCCTCATCTCATGCCTAAAGCAAAATATTATAAGAATGCCATCGGATATATCCCTTGTGACCGCGAAAACGAATCAGTGGCCAAAGCGTTAGAATATGCGTATGATGACTGGTGTATCTCTATCTTTGCAGAAGCGATGAGTGATTTTGAATCCAAAGCAAAGTATGAACGCTTCGCCAAGGCGTACGAATTTTATTTCGACAAATCAATCCGCTTCATGCGTGGACTGGACTCAAAAGGTGAATGGCGTACTCCATTCAATCCGCGTGCATCTACTCACCGCAGCGATGATTATTGTGAAGGAACAGCTTGGCAATGGACTTGGTTTGTGCCGCATGATGTAGAAGGATTAGTCAATCTGATGGGTGGAGAAGATGCTTTTGTCCAAAAACTCGATTCCTTATTCTCGGCCGATTCATCACTTGAAGGTGAGACAACCTCATCAGATATCAGCGGACTTATCGGGCAATATGCACATGGAAACGAACCAAGTCATCATGTGATCCACCTATATAACTACGTTAACCACCCTTGGAGGACTCAAGAGTTGGTGGATAGCGTTTACCGAAGTCAGTATACCAACAGTATAGACGGTCTTTCGGGCAATGAGGACTGCGGTCAGATGTCTGCCTGGTATATACTCAACTCTATGGGATTCTATCAGGTATGTCCCGGCAAGCCGGTATATTCCATCGGACGTCCTGCCTTCGACAAAGCAGTTATCAATCTGCCTGAAGGAAAGACTTTCAGTATTGTAGTAAAGAATAATGGAAAAAAGAATAAATACATTGAAAGTGTATTGCTGAACGGTAAAGCTCTAAACATTCCATTCTTTAACCATCAGGATATTGCGAATGGAGGAACGATGGAAATCAAGATGACCGATCATCCTACGAAATGGGGAGTCCTCTCTCCGGCTCTCTCCTCCAAAGAAGAGGAATGAGTTGGTACTAGCTGTTCAAATTGAATAAAAAAAACAAAACCTTGAAAAATAAATTGGCTCAATCGATTTCTGATTCGATTGAGCCATAAATAATAAATAAGACCATGAAAAAGTATCTCCTATTAGTATGCGCATTAAGTTGTATCGTCTTTGCAAAAGCCAAAGACTGGACGCAGTATGTCAATCCGCTTATGGGTTCTCAATCTAGTTTCGAGTTATCAACAGGTAATACTTATCCGGCCATTGCCCGTCCGTGGGGGATGAATTTCTGGACTCCACAAACAGGAAAGATGGGAGACGGATGGCAATACACTTATACGGCTAATAAGATTCGTGGATTTAAACAAACACATCAACCCAGTCCGTGGATTAATGATTACGGACAATTCTCTATTATGCCTGTAGTAGGCAAACCGGAATTCAATGAAGAGAAGCGTGCCAGTTGGTTTGCCCACAAAGGAGAAACTGCCACTCCTTATTATTATAAAGTATATCTTGCAGAGCATGATGTAGTGACAGAAATGGCTCCAACCGAGCGTGCCGTTCTTTTCCGTTTCACTTTTCCGGAAAACGATCATTCGTATGTTGTAGTGGATGCCTTTGATAAGGGATCGTATATTAAGGTTATTCCGGAAGAAAACAAGATTATCGGTTACACGACCCGCAACAGCGGTGGAGTTCCCGAAAACTTTAAAAATTACTTTATTATTGAATTCGACAAGCCTTTCACTTATAAAGCTACGGTAGCCAATGGCAATCTGCAGGAAAATGTTACCGAACAGACAACAGATCATGCCGGAGCCATTATTGGTTTCCAAACACATAAGGACGAACAAGTACATGCAAGAATTGCTTCTTCTTTCATCAGTTTTGAACAGGCAGCTTTAAATATGAAAGAGTTGGGCAAAGATAATATCGAACAGCTAGCCAAAAAAGGAAAAGAAGCGTGGAACCAAGTGTTAGGCAAGATAGAAGTAGAAGGAGGCAATCTCGACCAATATCGCACATTCTATTCTTGTTTATATCGTTCATTGCTCTTCCCACGCAAATTCTACGAACTGGATGCTGCCGGACAACCTGTTCATTACAGTCCTTATAATGGGCAAGTATTACCGGGATATATGTATACCGACACAGGCTTTTGGGATACTTTCCGTTGCCTATTCCCGTTATTAAATCTGATGTATCCGTCAGTCAACAAGGAAATGCAGGAAGGTCTGATCAATACATATAAAGAGAGCGGTTTCTTCCCGGAATGGGCAAGTCCGGGGCACAGAGGCTGTATGGTTGGTAACAATTCTGCTTCTGTCTTAGTGGATGCTTACATGAAAGGAGTGAAAGTGGACGATATAAAAACATTGTATGAAGGGCTGATTCACGGAACGGAGAATGTACATCCACAAGTATCATCAACAGGACGTCTGGGATATGAATATTACAATAAACTGGGCTACGTGCCATACGATGTAAAAATCAATGAGAACGCCGCACGCACGTTGGAATATGCATACAATGACTGGTGTATCTACCAACTGGCAAAGGAACTTAAACGTCCGAAAAAAGAGATTAATCTTTTCGCAAAACGTGCCATGAACTACAAGAATCTTTTCGATAAGGAATCTAAGTTAATGCGTGGACGCAACGAAGATGGTACATTCCAATCTCCTTTCTCTCCGCTGAAATGGGGAGATGCTTTTACGGAAGGAAATAGCTGGCACTATACTTGGTCTGTATTCCACGATCCTCAAGGATTGATTGACTTGATGGGTGGAAAAGAGATGTTTATCACCATGATGGATTCTGTTTTTGCCGTACCTCCTATTTTTGATGATAGCTACTACGGCCAAGTGATTCATGAAATCCGTGAAATGACTGTGATGAATATGGGTAACTATGCACATGGCAATCAACCGATTCAGCACATGATTTATTTATATGACTATGCAGGACAACCTTGGAAAGCCCAATACTGGTTGCGTCAAGTAATGGATCGTATGTACTCTCCTACTCCGGACGGCTATTGTGGCGACGAGGACAACGGACAAACTTCTGCCTGGTATGTATTCTCGGCATTAGGTTTCTATCCTGTTTGTCCGGGAACGGATGAATATATTATAGGTGCTCCGTTATTCAAGAAAGCTACACTCCATTTTGAAAATGGCAATAGTTTGGTTATTGATGCTCCGAATAACAGTAAGAAGAATTTTTATGTCAATTCGATGAATGTCAATGGTGCTGATTACACTAAAAATTATCTCCGCCACGAAAATTTGCTCAAGGGAGGTACAATCAGTGTTGAAATGAGCAATCAACCTAATCAGAATAGAGGAACTAAAGAAGAAGATATGCCCTATTCTTTCTCTAAGCAACAATAATCCTTGCGAGATAATTTAGCCCTAATCTTGGTTTGAGTCTTTCTGTATTTTTCAGAAAGTAACTATTCATCAATATTCCGGCTGAAAGTAATAGCCTGAAAGCAAAGAAGTCTGCTTTCAGGCTATTGCTTTTATTATCTTTCGCTGCTTTTATTCGACAAAACAAGGCAAGCATATCAAAAATTAGTTTCAACACCATACGGAAATGAGTAAAATGATACAGGTTTGAATACATAGTGTAAAAAACATCTATCATAGTATCATTCATTTTAATAATCTTCTAATTACCAAATAAATAAGTATGACAGATAGCTTTTTGAAAATGCATCTATCATATTTTTATTGCAAAAAATGGGTATCTATCACACCCATATTATATCTATTTAGTGTAGCATTAGGTGAGAGTATCCATTTAAAGGCATAAGAATGCACACTTTATAGGATGATAACCTGTATTGACTACTTAATAATCTATTGGAAGCGGCTGTCTTTCTATAGTTCACATGTGCAGGCTGTACAGCCCACGTATGTAAACCGTGCAGCCCACACATGCGGACTGTACAGCACACATACGTGGGCTATAAACTTATCGCCATTACACAGGGTCGACGCATTATATTTTTTACTATCTTACAACTTGTATTTTATTTTTATATTATTGACTATTAGTGTATTATCTATTGTATATGTCGATTATTTTCCTTATCTTTATAAGATATTATAAAACATAAACTAACATGAAAATTG